>CAIJRY010000232.1 GCA_903823215.1 uncultured Spartobacteria bacterium | reverse complement strand
TCAAAGTTGCCGTGCGTCCCTCCGGCACGGAGCCAAAGATCAAGTATTATCTCTATGCTTCGGAGAAACCCTCATCTGGAACTTTTACCACCGAGGAGCTCGCCAAGACCAAGCTGCGTGTGGCCGAGGGACTGGAGCGACTCTGGCAGTGGCTGAAGGCCGATGCAGGGAAGAGAGCAGAGTAATCTCCGATCCTTCTCTTTATGCCTTATGTGAATGTCCGAATCCTGCGTAACGGAGTTACTGCTGAGCAGAAAGCACGAATTGTTGCGGAGATTACCCGCACGCTGGAAACGGTGCTAAATAAAAAGCCAGAATACACCCATGTCGTGATTGATGAGATTGATCCTGAGAATTGGGGTTACGCGGGAATGCTCACTAGCGAAATGACTGATTGATAGCTCTCCGATTCCCGATTTCTATAATTGCCCATAAGGGAATGGTGCGTGGTCTGATCGTCAGATCGCCCACCATTGCCCAAGGAATCATGGGAGGGCTCAAGAGCATCATCGGCGGTCGTATCGGTGCCTACACCTTGGGAGGATCAGATGGTTCTCCATGCTGCCCAACTCGGTGCTAACGCCATCATTGGGGTGCGTTACGATGCTTCGACCTAGGGTCCAACCTATCTGCTACGGAGGTGCTTTGCTACGGAACAGCGGTGACAGTAGAATCTCTTTGATTACGATGCTTGTTGCGGAGCGTGGTTGTTGGGACTAGGTTTCAGTTCCTGAGTGCTTCCGCTTCACCGCAGCGCATCGCCTTCCTGGGCGATTATTTGCCAAGGCTTTGCGGAATCGCGACTTTCACGCACGATTTGTGCGAGTCTGTCGCCCGTGAAATTCCCGATGCCGACTGCTTTGTCGGTGCGGTCAATGATCGCCAAGAGGGTTATGATTATTCATCAAGGGTTCGCTTTGAGCTTCTGGAGAAAGATCTCGACTCCTACAGACGGGCCGCTGATTTTCTGAATTTTAACCGGGCCGATGTGCTCTGCGTGCAGCATGAATTTGGCATCTACGGCGGGGCTGCTGGAAGTCATCTGTTGGCCTTGCTCAAGGAAGTTCGGATGCCGGTGGTGACGACGCTACACACTATCCTTCGGGAGCCCAGTCCTGCACAGCGCAAGGTGATGACTGAACTGGCCCGTTGCAGCGACCGTCTGGTGGTGATGGTGCAGCATGGAGCTGAGATTCTGCGTGAGGTCTATGATATTCCTCAGGCGAAGATCGATGTAATCCCTCATGGCATCCCGGATTTGCCCTTCATGGACTCGTCCTATTACAAGGCCGAGTTCGGGGTGGAGGGGCGGAGTGTGTTGTTGACCTTCGGCCTGATTTCTCCAGGCAAGGGAATTGAGTATGTGATTGAGGCTTTGCCCGAGATCGTCCGAAGACACCCGAATGTCGTCTACCTTGTGCTCGGTGCGACACACCCCCATCTGCTGGCGACCGAGGGGGAACGCTATCGCTTGAGTCTGGAACGGCTTGCCCGTGATCGTGGGGTGAAGGAACATGTCATCTTCTACAACCGGTTTGTTTCCTCGGAGGATCTGAAGGAGTTCATTGGAGCGACCGACATTTACCTTACCCCCTACCTGAACGCTGCGCAGGTGACTTCGGGCACGCTTGCCTATGTTTTTGGAGCCGGGAAGGCGGTAGTCTCCACACCCTACTGGCATGCCCAGGAATTGCTTTCGGAGGAGCGCGGCGTGCTCGTTCCCTTTCGGGATTCCAAGGCCATCGCCGAAGGAGTATCTGGACTCCTTCATGATCCCTCCCGCATGGAGGCAATTCGTCGAGATGCTTATGCGATCGGACGCACCATGATCTGGCCGGCGGTGGCTAGGTGCTATCTTCAGACATTTCAAAAAGCTCGCGCCGACAGGAAGTCGGGATTTTCAATGCCCCGCGCGGCCTTTGCAGGGTGGACTCTTGGTAGCCGCCCTTCGGAGCTACCTCCTCTGCGTCTTGATCATATCATTCGGATGAGCGATGGAACCGGCATTTTTCAGCATGCAATTTTCAATGTGCCGAATTTTCACGAGGGCTATTGCACAGATGACAATGCCAGGGCCTATATTCTCTGCAATCTGCTGGATGAGGTAGGCGGGGAATCACCCGAGGAGAGTCTTGCCGGTCATGCCACCAACTATCTCGCCTTCCTCGCGGCGGCACTCGATTATGAAAGTGGGCGATTCCGCAATTTCATGAGTCATGGACGGCAGTGGCTTGAGGTTGCCGGGAGTGAGGACAGTCATGCGCGTGCGCTCTGGGCCCTTGGTACAGGCGTTGGCCGTTCACATGACGAGGGGCACCGACGGCTCTGTGAACAGCTTTTCATGAAAGGATTGGGCGTAGTGGAGGAATTCACTTCGCCAAGGGCTTGGAATTTCGCCCTCTTGGGAATCCATGAATATCAGCGACGGTTTCCGGGGGAGAAAAAGACAAGTTTGTTGCGTGGGCACCTTGTCTCAAGGCTCCTGAAGCTCTGGGAGGAATATGCCACGGAAGACTGGCTTTGGTTCGAGGCGAGTCTCACCTACGATAATGCAAGGTTCTGTCAGGCACTTATCCTGAGCGGTCAGTCCATGAGAGATGAGGGGTCTCTTGCGATCGGATTGAAATCGCTTCGATGGCTGACATCACTTCAGAAAACGCAGGCGGGCTGTTTCCGCCCTATCGGTAGTAATGGATTTTACAAAAAGGATGGTGCGCGGGCCGATTTTGATCAGCAGCCACTGGAAGCTCTAGCGATGATTTCAGCCTGCCACGAGGCTTTTGCAGCGACGGAAGATGTTGCCTGGACGCATGAAGCATGGCGGGCCTTTGAGTGGTTTCTGGGGCGCAACGATCTGGGGCTGCCACTCTATGATTTCAGTACCGGTGGTTGCAGTGACGGATTGCACTGCGACCGGGTGAGTGAAAATCAGGGCGCAGAATCATCGCTGGCTTTTCATCTGGCACTCGTCGAAATGAACCGTGCCGAGCATCTCATTCCTCCCGCACCGATAGCTGCCTGATCAACTATGATGAATCTCATCCAACTTTGCCGTCATGAGGTGACGCTTCTTCCGGAGAGTGCGCGTGTCATTATCCGTCCCTTCATTCCGGCGGAGACCCACCGTGTCACCACGATCATCGGTCGCGCACTCGCACTCACCGAGGAAGAGGTGAGAATGCAACTCGCCGCGGTACTGGCGGAATTTGACGCACGTCATCTTGATACCCAATCAGTTCTGGAAGCACATTTCTTACGGGTTAAGCATCATGTGTTCACGCATCGAAAGCTTTCCCGCGAGAGGGAATTGCTGATCGGGGCGCTATTTTCCGGGGAGTATGCCCTCGAGTCTGCGGCGCTGTTCAATCCCTCCATGGTGCCCCATCCGGATCAGAGCAATCTTCCGGAAGGATCCCTCAGGTTTGTTATGAGTCTGCGTGCGACCGGGGAGGGTCATATTTCCTCCATTGAATTCCGCTCAGGTGTGGTTGCCGCTGAGGGAGGAATTTCTTTCGATCCTGTCTCCCGTTTTGTGACCCTTCCGGAAGTGGTTCCTAACCCCAGCTATCAGAAGCAACTCTTCATCATGAAACTTTCGGAAATGGGACTGGAAGAATCGTACGTTGATGCTGTCATGGGGCATCTTGCGGATGACTTTGCACTTGCTGATCTGAACCAGAGCATCGCCACGATGCTGCGCGAGCAGCAACCGGCAAACCACGAAATGCTGCGGACGTTGGAGAGCGTCAAGTGGCTGGCCAATTCAAACTACGAACTTCTTTTTTCGGAGAAATTGGCGATGAGCGAACGGATTATTTTTCCCGTTTCAACGAATGAGAGCAACGGGATTGAGGATGCCCGTTTTGTCCGCTTCATCGAGGATGATGGAAAGGTCATCTATTATGCCACCTACACGGCTTACAACGGGCGATCCATTCTTCCCCAGCTCATCGAGACAAAAGATTTCCTTCACTTCCGTATCCTGACGCTGAATGGAAGTGCCATGCAGAACAAGGGAATGGCGTTCTTCCCCCGTCGGATCAATGGGCGTTACGCGATGCTCTCGCGGCAGGATGACGAGAATCTTTTCATCATGTTCTCAGACAGTCCCCATTACTGGAGTGATCCGCAGGTGATTTTGCGCCCTGCGGAAATGTGGGAGTCGGTGAAGATCGGCAATTGCGGTTCTCCCATCGAAACGGAGAAGGGGTGGTTGGTCATCACGCACGGGGTTGGTCCGATGCGCAAATATTGTATCGGAGCTGCGCTGCTGGATTTGAATGATCCCACCAAGGTAATTGGACGCCTAAGGGAACCGCTGCTGTCTCCTGAAGGCAACGAACGCGAGGGATATGTTCCCAATGTCGTCTATAGTTGTGGCTCTATGTTGCACGGCGGAAAGTTGATTCTCCCCTTCGCCATTAGCGACCGGGCATCCGTTATTGCTAGCATTCCTATTGAAGATATTCTTTCAGCCCTACTTGTCTAAGCGGCTTAGAAAAGAGTATCTATTCTCCAGACGCTTCTTGCCTGACACGGCATTTTGCGACTAGGATTATCGATTCCGGGGCGTAGCTCAGCTTGGTAGAGCGCTTGGTTTGGGACCAAGAAGTCGCAGGTTCGAATCCTGTCGCCCCGATATTTCACAGTGAGCGATGGAGTCGCTGTGATTAGAGGGATTGCTAAATCCTGCCACTCAGCCACTCATCTTCCTCGCTTCCCAGTAAAATCTCCTTCCATGGTACTTTGCGAATGGGGTTAACAGGTGTCGGAGCGGGAGCTTTTCTACCTCTTTTGCGTCCCGTGTTTTTGGTCGGAAGTACTTTCTTTCCCTTCTTAGATTTTTTAGAGGGACTCATCGTGTATTCGGTGGATGACGCCGTGGTTTGCAAAGATGGGCTTAGTGCCCATCACTTTTTCTCTCTGATCGGCATGACGAGCTGCGGAGGATTATTGAGCGGAACAAAGACACGGTCTGCACCCTTAATGTTCTCTGCCTGGAGATATTGGATATAGAGGGGGTTAAGCACGGTGGTAATCACCGAGATTGCTTTGGCTTGTTCGATGGCTTGCGCCGAGGCTCGCGCTCCAGCGGCTTCGCCATTTTTACGCTCGATAAGAACATTTTTTTCTGCGATTTGCTCCTCAACAGCTTTTTGTTCCAGTGTCTGATTCAGGGCGACCTTGCCTGCAATGGCCACAATGACTTGCTGTGGAGGGGATGCATTTCCCATGACGACGGACATGACTTCAAAGGGAGTGTTTTTCAGGAGATCCCGAACCTGTTTTTCAATTTCGTGAGAAATCTGGGGAAGGAATTCATTGACATCTAGGCCGTTGTACTGTGCTACCACTGAACGCGTGATGGTACGGAAGGGTTCGCAAATAAACTGAGTATAGGCCTGTTTGGCGATCCGGTCGGGATCGCCCGTATTTTCCCAACCTCCGAATTCCTCCATGAAGCGGCGCACCGATTTTTCATCGGGTTTGAGCCTCCAAACGATATGAGCTTGACTGGACAGTGGGAGTTTATCCTTGGCGAGGATAGATCTGTCTGCGTCAAACGCCTCCGAATAGGTGAAAGGTGTGATCGAGACTGCCTGACCGAAAAGCCGCCAGCGAAGTCCCGTGGAGGCTGGCCCGAAAATTACCTGCTTGAACTCCCCTCTCCCGAAGATCGGCTTGGAATAGATGTAACTGGCATAACCGGCGGTCACGCGGACATTGGAGAGATTGGGGGTGAGGAAAAAGAGGGTGAATGCTGCAATGGCTGCAATGGCCACGATGGGAAGGGGTACTTTCTGCATGGGAAATCAGTGTCCCAGAAATGTTCTATAAGCAAGTGTCATCAGCCACCTGTCCATCTGGAAAAATGGTATCGCCCCATTTTCCCCACCTGATACTCAGTGAGTCATGAATAAGTTGCGTTTATTGTTCCTCTCGGGACTCCTCTTCTGTGGATGGCACACTTCCGTCATGGCTCAGTCCCCCGGGCCTTCTCCATCCGAAGCCATTCGGAGGCTAAAAGTTGCCGTCTATGACCGCCCTCCCTACTCATTCAAGGACCAGGATGGTGCATGGAGCGGTCTGAGTATCGATCTCTGGGAGAAAATTGCCGGACAACTAGGCGTCGCCTATGATTATGTCGAAGTGCCGCTTCCCGAGATCTATCAAAAACTTCATGATGGCATCTGTGATCTTACCCCAGTTAGTGCCATTTCCAGTGAAAGGACTAAGGATGTTGAATTCACGCAACCATATCTCTTCAGTCACGGTGCCGTGGTAACACTTCACAAGTCTTTTTTGGAGACGATGAAATCTCTCTGCTCCTATGTTTGGAATAAGGAAGTACTGCTGATACTTTTACTGATGAATCTAGGGATGGTGGCGTTCAGTTTTCTTTTGGTTCTTATCGAGAGGAAGTATCAACAGGGGCATTTTGGTGGCCCTTCTGCTGAAGGCTTCGGTTCAGCACTCTGGTTTTCAGCAGTCACCATGACGACCGTGGGATACGGTGATAAGACCCCGCTTTCAGCAGCAGGTCGGATCATCACCTTCTTTTGGATGCTGGTCGGCGTGCTGCTTATAGCACTCTTTACCGGTACGGTCGCATCTTCCATCACCACGGCACAGATCCAGAGCGGTCTGGTACGCTTTGATGATATTTCACGTTTCCGCGTGGGATGCATGGAAGGATCCCGGATGGATCTTCTCCTGGCAAACCGGGGAATTCCTGCCATTCGTTATCCGAATCCCGAGGCCGGGCTTGCCGGATTCGTATCTAAAAAAATCAATGCCTATGCTGGGGATTCTGTTTCCTTAGAATACCTCATAACACACGATTTTCCGGGAAAATTCCGCATGTCGATCATACCCGACTCTGCGATGATGTTCGCTTTTGCTACACGACCGAATCTGCCAGAGTTGGCTCATATCAACCATAATCTTCTTCAGATCACCTTAGCTCCAGATTGGAGGTCTAAGTTGGAGAGGTGGACGGGTCCGCTCTCGTTCTAAAATTTCCGTTCTTGTGCCATCGAAAACCAGTCTCCGCCGCCAGTGCCGGGTTTTCCGGAGTCATGCCGCAAGTAGCGGCTCATGTCGCCTTTGCCCCGATCGGAACCTGGAGCACCTTTGGGTTGGCGGGGTGTGAGATCGACTTTTGTTTTGAGTGAAAGAGCGATGCGGTTGCGTGAAAGATCCACTTCCACGACGGTCGCCTGCACGCGCTGTCCGACTTTCAGAAAATCGGCTGGATTCTTCACGAATTCATCGCTGATTTGGCTGATATGAACGAGGCCATCTTGGTGAACCCCTATATCCACAAAGGCACCGAAAGCGGTGACATTGGTCACAATCCCGGGGAGGTTGAGGCCCGGTTGAAGATCTTCCATTTTCTCAACCCCTTCGGCAAAACTGAAGGCCTCAAACTGCTCTCGCGGATCGCGTCCCGGTTTGGCAAGTTCAGCCATAATGTCCTTGAGCGTTGGTAATCCGACTTCCGAAGTGACATAGGCATCAAGCTTGATTGTGGCTCGCTTTGCGGAGTCTTTGAGCAAGTCCGAGACAGTACAGCCAAGATCGGAGGCCATGCGATCCACGATGGCATAGCGTTCAGGATGGACTGCGCTTGCATCCAGCGGATGTGCTCCACCGCGGATGCGTAGAAATCCGGCAGCTTGTTCAAAGGCTTTCGGCCCAAGGCCTGCAACCTTGAGCAGTTCGGCGCGCGACTTGAACGGGCCGCTGGTATCGCGGTGAGCGACGAGGCTCGCTGCGGTGCGGGAGTTCAACCCGGAGACATAGGCGAGGAGATGACGGGAGGCAGTATTGAGTTCTACTCCGACGCGGTTCACACAGGAGACGATCACATCGTCCAATGATCGCTTGAGAGCTGCCTGATCCACATCATGCTGATATTGACCAACACCAATGGACTTTGGATCGAGCTTTACCAATTCTGCCATAGGATCCATGAGGCGGCGTCCGATGGAGATGGCTCCCCGCACCGTGAGATCGAGTTCGGGGAATTCCTCGCGAGCCACTTCGCTCGCGGAGTAGATGGAGGCTCCACTTTCGCTGACAACTACGACGGGAATGGATGAGGGAAGTCCGAGTTTTTTGATGAAGGCTTCCGTTTCGCGTGAGGCAGTGCCATTGCCGATGGCGATAGCCTCGACCTTGTGAAGTCGCACCATGTTGAGAATTGCTTCGGCAGTTTCCAGTTCGTCATTGCGTCCCTTTCCGGGATAGATGACTTCATTCGCAAGAAGTTTGCCCTGACGGTCGAGCAGGACGACTTTGCAGCCGGTGCGAAAGCCCGGATCGATACCGAGCGTGATCTTTTGACCAAGAGGGGAGGCGAGCAGCAGTTCGCGTAGGTTGTCGGCAAAGACGCGGATTGCCTCTTCATCAGCTTGTTTTTTGTAGAAACCTCGAGCTTCCACTTCCATCGCAAATCCGACAAGGCGCTTCAGGCAGTCGTCACAAGCAAGACGGACCTGCTCAGAGGCACGGGAGTTGCCTTTGACAAAGAGCATGTAGAGACTTCCGAGGGCTTCATTCTCCGGCGGAGTCAGCCGGAAATAGAGGAATCCCTCCGTCTCGCCGCGCCTCATGGCTAGAATGCGGTGGGAAGGGGCAGTTGCGGCGGGTTCGCTCCAGTCGAAGTAATCCTTGAACTTGGCGCCTCCTTCTTCCTTGCCGGAGATGACGGTTGATTTGATGACCCCTTTATTCAGATAGAGACTTCGAAGCTGGGCGCGAGCGACGGCATCGTCGTTGATCCGTTCGGCAAGAATGTCGCGTGCTCCTGCCAGAACCTGGGCTACAGTTTCAACACTTGACTTCTTGGCATCAACTTCAATGGAGTTACCGACAAAGGGAGCCGCCTCCGCTTCGGGATCGGTGGCCGGATCCTGCCTCCAGAGGAGATCAGCGATGGGTTCCAGCCCCAGTTCTTTCGCAATGGTGGCGCGGGTGCGTTTGCGCGGCTTGAAGGGAAGATAGATGTCTTCCAGTGCAGCGAGCGTTTCAGCCATCTCGACTTTGACTTCCAGTTCGGTGGTTAGAAGTTTGCGCTCTGCGAGTGAACCGATGATCGTCTCCCGGCGTTTATCGAGAGCTTCCAACTGTTCGATGCGGTCGCGGATCGCCGTGATCTTTACCTCGTCGAGTTCACCGGTGCGCTCTTTACGATAACGGGCGATAAAAGGGACAGTCGCCCCCTCTTCAAGGAGGACAGCGGTTGCGGCAACCTGGCGGGCGTTAACGCCAAGTTCACGGGTGATTTGGAGGAGATGTTTTTCGATCATGAAAAATGGAAGTGGTGAGACTAAAGGTGGCGGGCGGGACCAAAAACAGACCAACCGGGCCGCTAAGCGAGCGGCTTGGGAGCCGGGTTAAAAATACGAAACCAATTACCGCAGTTTTTCTTCATCGATTCGGCAAAGGAGAGATAGTTTTCCGTACGCTTTCCCCCGTGAGGAACGGCGGCAAGAAGGGCCTTAAGCGAAAGTTCCGTAAGCTCGTAGGCAGTCGAGCAGAGGCCGGCTGCGGAGGCATGGTGGGCATCGCTTGAGGAGGTGGCGGCGATACCTCGATGAGCAGCATACTCTGCGGCTTTCTTATTGAAACTTTTCATCGTGACAGCGGCATTGAAGGTTTCCAGAGCATCTAAGGAGAGTTGATCAAGGACTTCTTCACGAATCCCGGCACGGAATGAGTCGAAAGGATGGGGTGCGATGGCGATGCCCCCGCGGTCGTGAATAGCGGCAACCACTTCGATGGCGGGAGATCCCTTCATGTCGGGGAGTGTGGTTCCCAGACAGAGGAGATGCCCGTCCGCTGTCGATATCTCAACCCCCGGAATGATTAAAAATCCGTTTACCGCCGCACCATCCTCACGGATGAGACCCGCCCGTTGGAGGTGCTTCACCGCATCACAGGTGTTGTGATCCGTGACGGCAACCCCGCTGAGTCCGCGCTTCTTAGCAGCAGCAATCATCGCCTCGGGAGAGGCGCAGCCATCCGAGGAGTAATAGGTATGAAGATGAAGATCGAAACAATGAAGCATGCAGGGCAATTCTTGCGGGCGAAGCGTGCTCATGCCAAGCATCCAAAAACCATTCGAGCAAAATTCCTTGGAGATTGGGGCTGATCAGGGGTATTGGATCGGATATGGCGATTGCATTCAAAGAATGGGCACTTGTGTGTGAGGCTCTCGGCAGCGGGAAGCAAAGCCTTCTCCTTCGCAAGGGGGGGATTGAAGAAAAAGGGCAAGGTTTTGGATTTGAGCACAACGAATTTTATCTTTTCCCAACATGGTATCACGCCCAGATCGAAAAAGTGCGATCCAGCGATTGCGTCCTGCCGGAGCAGTCTGAACATTCCGTGGTGGTCAGCTATACGGCAACTGTCGAATGGAGCGGTCGAGTTAATGATCTGAAACTCGTCAGGCGGCTTGCGGATCTTCATGTGCTTCATGAATCGGTTATTGAGGAACGGTTTGCCTATGACACGGGACAGGTGGATGCTAGCCCCTTGGGCATCCATGTTGCGTTTGTCAGGATTTATCGCCTGGAACCCACTGTTCTTTTGCCGATGGAGCAGAGATTCGGCGGTTGCCGCTCCTGGATTGAGCTACCCGAAATCACTCCTGGGGCGATGGTATCCGTACTCAGTGACGAAGAGAATGAACGGCGCAGGATTTGCTTCTCCCGGGCATTGGGTGTGAGTTTTTAACCCTCTTTTCAAGAAAACTTTCTCCAGAATCACTGCGGAGCTGGATTTTCTTTTTCGCGCCGCTATCATGCCGATCCATGAAATACATTTTCGTGACGGGTGGCGTGGTCAGTTCGCTCGGCAAGGGGTTGGCTGCAGCTTCTCTTGGAACTCTTCTGGAACGACGAGGGCTGAGGGTGACGCTCCAGAAGCTTGATCCTTATCTGAATGTCGATCCAGGCACGATGAATCCTCTCCAGCATGGAGAGGTTTATGTGCTGGCCGATGGTGCCGAGACGGATCTCGATCTCGGGCATTATGAGCGATTCACTCGATGCGTCCTGACGCGGGAGAATAATCTTACCAGCGGGCAGGTTTATGAAACGGTGCTCTCCAACGAACGCCGTGGGGATTATCTCGGCAAGACGGTGCAGGTCATTCCCCATATCACCGATGAGATCAAGCGGCGCATCCGCAGTTTTGAGCAGGTGGGCAATGCAGATGTGCTGATCACGGAAATTGGAGGCACTACGGGGGATATCGAAGGGCTGCCCTTCCTGGAGGCGATTCGTCAGTTTATCCTCCAGGTGGGACCGCAGAATGCGATTATACTTCATGTCACCCTTGTTCCCTTCATTAAGGCCGCTGGTGAACTCAAGACCAAACCGACCCAGCAGAGTGTGGCCAAGTTGCGTGAGATCGGTCTGCAGCCTCAGGTGCTGATTTGCAGGACGGAGAAATCGTTGGAGCTTGAGGTTAGGGAGAAACTTTCCCTCTACTGCAATGTGCCCGTTGATGCCGTCATCGAGGCCATCGATGTGGACCATTCGATCTATGAATTTCCGCTGATGCTTCAGGCTGAGGGGTTGGATGAGAAAGTCTGCATGCTGTTAGGGCTCAATACCCCTCGTGCCGATATGAGCGAGTGGAAGAAAATCGTGACCTCTATCATTGATCCTTCTCGACGCGTCACGGTTGCCGTTGTCGGAAAATATGTGGAGCTGCAGGATGCCTACAAGAGCATCTATGAGGCACTCTGTCATGCGGGAGGTGCCAATGATTGCGGTGTCGATCTTCAGATCGTCGATGCGGAGGAGATCGAGGCGGAGGGGGCCGAGAAGTACCTCTCCGGCGTGGATGGCATTCTTGTGCCGGGAGGATTCGGGGATCGTGGCACGGAGGGGAAAATCGCTGCTGCGAGGTATGCAAGGGAAAAGAAAATCCCCTTTCTCGGTCTTTGCCTTGGAATGCAGATCGCCTCCATTGAATTTGCCCGTAATGTCTGCGGTCTGGAAGGGGCCAACAGTACCGAATTCGAACCGGCAACGCCCCATCCCATCATTGCTCTTCTTGACGAACAGAAGAAGGTGTCGGAGAAGGGGGGGTCGATGCGCCTCGGTTCCTGGCCAACCGTCCTCAAACCGGGTTCGCTCGCCCATCAGATTTATAGTCACACGGAGATCGCGGAACGCCACAGGCATCGCTACGAATTTAACAGCGACTACCGAGAGCAGATGGAGGCCAAGGGATTCATTATCTCAGGGACATCTCCTGACGGCACGCTTGTGGAGATTATCGAGCTGCGGGATCACCCCTGGTTTGTCGCGGTTCAATTTCATCCGGAGTTTTTGAGCAAGCCCGATTCACCTCACCCTCTTTTCCGTGACTTCATTGCTGCCTGTATTCGTTGACAGCAAGGTCTGCACTTGTTAAGTGCGTCATCCCCCAATCTCCCCCTTCACAATATACCGATGCAAAAAGATCTAGAACGGATGGTCGAATTTGAGTTCGTCCGTGCCACTGAAAATGCAGCCCTACACTCCATGCACTGGATGGGTAGGGGAGACAAGGAGGCGGCTGATGCCGCGGCCTGTGATGCGATTCAGGGAATGTTTGATCTCGTCGATATTCGCGGCGAGGTGGTGATCGGCGAGGGAATCAAGGATAACGCCCCGGGGATATTTCTTGGTGATAAGCTCGGACGATGGGGAAAGGAACATCCGCGTTTCGATATCGCCCTCGATCCCATTGACGGCACGAGCAACATCTCCAAGGGGATGCCCAATTCCATCTCGGTCATGGCTGCGGTGCTGGTCCCTGAGGATCGCGAGCGGAGCATGGTGAATATCCCAAGCTTTTATGTGGAGAAGCTTTCCTATGGCGGTCGCATTGCCCGCTGTATCCGTAGCGGCATGATACCTCCCATCACCCTGGATCTGAAATTCGAACGAACCCTACAGCTTGCTGCCGATGCACTTGGCAAGAGAATCGGTGAGCTTGTTGTCTGTGTTCTTGATCGTCCCCGCAATCAGATCTATGTCGAGGCCACTCGCAAGGTGGGTGCTTCCCTGCGCTTGATTGCCGATGGAGACATTACTGCGGCAGTTGCTCCGTCCCTGCATGATTCCGGTATTGATCTCTATGTCGGTCGTGGCGGGGCACCTGAAGGTATTTTGACAGCGGCTGCTCTCAAGGCCCTGGGGGGTGATATTCTCCTGAGAATGTGGCCCCGGGATGAAGAGGAACGGGCCGATCTGCTCAAGACGCATACGCAGGAGGATCTTGACCGTGTCTATCATACCGATGATCTCGTTCATGGAGAAAATGCCATCTTCTGCGCGACGGGAATCAGTGACAGCCCGATGCTACCAGGGGTGAAATTAATCGGTAAAACAGCGATCACCCACTCCATCGTGATGCGTTCCCGCAGTCGGACGGTTCGCTATATCAAGGCCGTACACGATTTGGAGACCAAGACGATCCATCTTCACAGCACTCACCGCGAACAGGCACTCTGACGGAATTCTGAGCCGCTGTTGCCGAATTCCAGAATTGCATTCCAATCCAACTCAATCCAAGACTTTAACCATGAGCGTAAATCAACTTCAGGCCCTTAAGCAGTTCACCACCGTTGTCGCCGACACGGGTGATTTTGAATCCATCCGGAAATTCACACCGCAGGATGCCACAACGAATCCTTCGCTGATTCTTAAGGCCGTTCTTCAACCGGAATACCGCACGCTTCTCGACAAGGCTATCGCGGACAACAGGGGTTCCTCGTTTGGTGCCTCTGCCCTGCTTCACAAAATTATTGATGACACGCTCATCCTCTTCGGTCTTGAAATCCTCAAGATTGTTCCCGGTCGTGTGAGCACCGAAGTCGATGCCCGCCTCTCCTTTGACACCGAGGGAACACTCGAGAAGGCTCGTTACCTGATCGGGTTGTATGAGAAGGCCGGCATCAGCCGCGAACGCATCCTCATCAAAATCGCCTCCACGTGGGAGGGTATTCGTGCCGCCGAGATCCTTCAAAAAGAGGGGATCAATTGCAACCTGACGCTCCTTTTTTCGCTAGTTCAGGCTGTCGCTTGCGCCGAAGGAGGAATTCGCCTAATTTCCCCTTTCGTGGGCCGCATCTACGATTACTACAAGGCAAAGACCGGTAAGGAATATTTCGGTCTCGAGGATCCCGGTGTCCAGTCCGTTCATGGGATCTACAACTACTTTAAGAAATTCGGTCATCAGACCCAGGTCATGGGGGCCAGCTTCCGCAACACGGGAGAAATCGTTGCCCTTGCGGGATGCGACCTGCTCACCATCAGCCCCGACCTCCTTGCCAAACTGGAAGAGTCGATGGAACCGTTGGCACGCGTCCTTGATCCCGAAAATGCCAAGACGCTCGACATCAAGAAGGTTCCCGTTGATGAGAAGAGCTTCCGCTGGGCACTCAACGAGGATGCCATGGCTACCGACAAGTTGGCTGAGGGCATCCGCAAGTTCGGCGAGGACATCGTCAAACTGGAAGACATTATTGCAAAAGCTTCCTAGTCGATTAAGTCATAGATCACTTCCATGAAACGCGCACCCCTCCTTCTCTTGGCAGTTCTCCTGCTGACCCTGCCGATGCTCTCGGCAAAAAATACCGACAGCCCTGCCTCCGTGCCTGTGCTGCTTGGTCTGGAACCGGTGCGCGCTGATTTGAAGCTTTCCTCACTTCAATGTGCCCTGCTGGACTCCCTTCGTTCCGAGTACAAAAAGCGGGCCCACCAGATCACGGCCATCGGGATGGCCGATCAGGACGCCGCCCTGCGCGCCAACTGGGATCTTCAGGATCTCCGCAGGCAGTTCAACAGCCGCGCCATCGATGTCCTGAGTACCTCCCAACAAGATCGGCTCCGTCAGATCGAGCGCCAGATGCTCGGTGGCACGCTGCTGACCTCCGTTTCAGAGCAGAAACTGCTTGGCCTTTCACCCCAGCAACAGGCTTCGCTTGCGGTGATCGAGAAGAACAATCAGGCCACGGCATCGGCGATCACATCCCAGTTTAATAATGGGAAGATTTCCAACTTCCGCAAGGATATCAATCTCCACCGCAACCAGCAGAACTCCTCCAGGAAGATGCTTGCCGTCCTGACTCCCAAACAGAAAAAGGAGTGGGAGATTCTCAGCGGACAGAAACTGGGACTGCCAAAAATTCACGATCCGAGCGCGAATTCCAAGAGCCTCTTCGAGGGGTACTAAAAGGAAAGGCTTGGGATTACTGGTTGCCGCATCCCTGCGTATCCAAGATTGTCTACCAAGCCATCAACGGTAGCGGATCACGAGATAGCGCGCATGGGCGTTGTATAGCGGAGTCGTGGTCGAATTGGCAGTGGCATTCCCATAGCCGTAGCCATAGGAATTACGATTCCTGCAATTTTCGTTGTTCGACTGGTACTGATTCCAGTTGGCATTCTGGGTTGTGCTGTATCCGACGAATTCCCTCACATCAGACTGCTGAATCACACCCTGCCCGCCATGTTCTCTTGCCAGATTGGCGACTGTGGAGGCTCGCGGTCCCATGGTCCAAGGGCCGACGGGTCGGCTGTCGGTGATGATTCCTATCACTTCGAAGGAACGGTTTGGAGCCCCCTCCTGCCAGAGGTCGATTCCATGCAATGTCTGATAAGCGCCACCCCTGCCTCGCTGGATTCCGGAGCCGGAGTAGCTCATGTAATTGGTCGAGGAACAGCCGGTGAGCAGGACAACGGCGACGAGAAGGGAAAGCAGTGTTTTCATGGGGTTAAAAAGAGATTGCCTCACGGTGTCTGTTTGTCAAATGACCCGTATACTGCTTTGCTCCTTTGATGAGGATCTCCCGCTTCGCTCTCCTGCTGCCGTCAGGCCTTCTATTTCTTATAGTAACAGGGGGCATGATGGACAGAGCCAAGGCCTTCGACATGTTTTCGCATCGGCAGGGAACTCGGCCCGAAATTTTTGAAGGTGGCGATCTTTCCGCAATCAAGAAAACCTATCCCAGATCATCCCTCCTCCAGCAGGAGATGATGGATTTTTCTGACCGTTACACGATGGCGATCTGGCAGGCGCTTGACGAATATCTCCGCACCGAGACCAATCCCCTGAAACGCTCGGCGGCCGAGCAGTGGAAAGTTCTTTTCTCCGCTGCCTCCATGGAAATTGCCGCCGAACGGGAAACGGCGGCCAGCCTTCTCGATATGGCAGTTTTCATCAATCTCTCGGACTGGGTGGTTCGAAACTACTGGGTGCCGGAGGTTTTCGGTTCTGCTGGAAAACCGTTGATAGCAGCCCACAGGCAGATGAAAAAGGACATGGACGCGATTCTCTCCGGCACGCTCTCTCCACTCCAAAGGGAGCAACTCTCCTCTGCCATTGAATCGTGGAAAAAAGAACATCCGAAATCATGTTATGTCGCGGACATCAGATTACGCGATCTGGCCACGGTACGCGGGGCAAAAGATCAATGGAAAGGAGGGTTTCCCGTTCTGGCAGATCTTCGTCACGCACTTGGAAGAGTCGATGATGCCTTCCAGTATGGAGAGCGGATGATGTTCTATATCGAGCGACTTTCCCGCATCCTCACCATGCAGACCTCACTGACGATCGCCCAGACCGGTGCATCTCCTTCGATCATCTCCCTCACGCGGAGTGCTGATGCGGCCTCCTCGGCGCTAGAGAAACTTCCCGGCACGCTCTCAGCCACACTTCAGACAAATGCCTCAACGATCCAGGGACTGCTTCCTGGGATTCAAACGACTCTGGCAGATACCAAGTCGCTGGCAGAATCACTGGAACGCATCCAAAAAGTGAGCAATGAGCATCCGACCGATCAGCCTTGGACTCCTGACAAGACCACGGCGGCCTTAGGGCAGTTTGTGGATGCCTCCCGCGAACTCAACGGCACACTGAAACAACTCAACTCCATGCTGACAGCCGATCAACAGGGGAAGATGCCCGCCCTGCAACTTGTCAACGAAACCCATGCCAAAACCAAGGCGACCATCGATGATATTTTTCAGAAATCCCTGATCCTTCTCTGCGTTTTACTGGGGGGAATAGCGGGTCTTGTGTTTCTTCATCGCAGTCTTCCCAAGCGATAAAGGTAAGGAATCTCAGGAAGAAAACTTAGCAAATTTCCCATACTTATTTGCCTGTCATTAAAAAAGAATAAATAGTAATTTTATTAAAATTTTCTTTATGTGTAAATCCCCTGTTC
>CAIJRY010000231.1 GCA_903823215.1 uncultured Spartobacteria bacterium | reverse complement strand
GACGCATATCGTCAAATCCCATAATGTGATCCGAATGGGCATGGGTGAAGAGAGCCGCACCGATACTCTTCACCCTCTCCCGGAGACACTGCATCCTGAACTCTGGAGTCGTGTCGATCACGAAGCTTGTGTCATCCGCCTGCACCAAAACAGAGGTTCGAGTTCGATTATCCCGGGGGTCATCGGAAAGGCAGACGGCGCAGTCACAACCGATCGCCGGAACCCCCTGCGAGGTGCCCGTTCCGAGAAAGGTGATTTCGATTGATGGCATGACTTGTTCTTAAAGCCTCTACGCTGGCATAGTATCGTCCATGTCGGCAATGCTCCGGTCACTCCGAATTCGTAATCTTGCACTCGTCGAGGAACTCTCGTGGGAACTTCCTGACGGCTTTACCGCCGTCACTGGGGAAACTGGAGCTGGCAAATCGATCATCATCGGTGCTCTCAAGTTCCTTCTGGGGGAAAGAGCCGACCGCGGAGTCGTTCGATCGGGTGCACCATCGGCGGGGATCGAGGCGGTCTTTGTGCTCGGTGACACCAGTGAGATTGACTCCCTGCTGGAAGAACGCGGCGTGGACTTGTGTCAGGATGGAGAACTGATTCTCAAGCGTTCCATAGCCACCGAAGGGAGCAGTCGTCAATTCATCAACGGAAGCGCCTGTAATCTTTCCCTCCTCAAGGAACTTGGCACTCTGCTTGTTGATCTGCATGGCCCGCATGATCATCAGTCCCTCTTCAGCCGACACGAGCAGACCCTTTTGCTAGACCGTTATACCGATGCCCTTGCATTGAGAAAATCGTATCTGGAGTGCCGTATGGCTGTGAATCAAGCACGCCGTGAGATTGAGGAGCTTGAGAACAGCAGCGGTGGACTCGACCGCATCACCCGACTACAGGAAGAAGTGGAAGAGATATCGTCCGCCAAGCTTTCTAATGACGAGGAAGAATCATTGAACAATCGCTACAAGGCAGCCTCGAACAGCCGTCGTCTGATCGAACTTTCCGCCGCAGTCGTCAGCCGTCTGGAGGATGAGGAACGCGGAGCCGGTCTTGCCGTCGCTGAGGCGGCCCGACTGCTGCGAGATCTGGGGCGTCTTGATGACCGGGCTTCTGAGTACCAGGAAAGTTTAGAAAAAATCATGGAGGGTCTTGACACCCTCATTTCAGAACTTCGTGACTATGCAGAAGAGATAGAGGTGGACGCTGGTGAACTTCAGCTTTTGGAAGATCGGGTTAATCTTATCGGTACGCTTCGGCGGAAATATGGTCCCAGCCTTCCCGAAGTCATCGCCCGGGGCGTGGAATCTGCAGCGCAACTAGAGCGGCTGTCATCCCTCTCCGAGCTTCAGGAAGCCGCCCGGAAAAAACTCGCGACTGCCGTGGAACAACTCACACTCTCCGCAGCTATGCTGGGCGAGAAACGTCGCAAAGGCGCAGTTCAACTCGCAGCAACTGTTGCCCGTGAACTTGCAAGTCTCGGTTTCCGGCAGGCGGGCTTTGAGATTTCACTGGAGCTTCAGAGTGAACCTGGCCCCGATGGAGCCGAGCTTGCCGAGTTCCTCTTTGCTCCCAATCCCGGAGAGCCTGTACAGCCGCTCCGTGCAATTGCCTCCAGCGGAGAAATCTCACGAGTCATGTTGGCTCTCAAGACTGCGCTAGCCGAGCAGGACAGAATTCCTCTGCTTGTTTTTGACGAAATCGATGCCAATGTGGGTGGAGAGATTGCCAGCAAGGTGGCGGATAAAATGAGGCAGCTCGGGCTTAGACATCAGGTGCTCTGTATCACCCATCTTCCTCAGGTAGCGGCAGCCGCCACATCCCAATTCATGGTGGTAAAATCCGTCGAAAAGGGTCGCACCGAAACCACACTCAATCCGGTCACCGGTGCGGAACGAATTTCAGAAATCGCACGAATGCTTGGCGGAGTGTCAGAATCTGCAAGGGCCCATGCACTCTCTCTTCTTGCTGAGGCTCCAATGGTTGCAAGTAAGGAAAGTTGAAAATCCTAATGCCTCCCAAGTCCTCTTTTTCACAATCTGGCATCATCGTCAATCTGATCGGTGTCTCGATTATCTTTGCAGCCGCGCTCATTCAGGCACTCGGATTTTTAAATCCTCTGGAACTTCGCTTGCTCAACTCCCTGCAGGAACTTGCAGCTGCCCGATTCTTACCTGAAGTTCCCCGCGTCATTCTGATTAGTTTGGATCCTGGACCTAATGGATACCCCGCCATGGATCTGGCGATGGTCTTGCGTGGATTGAAGAACCTCCATCCCCGCTGCATTGTGGTCAATGGGCGAATCAAGCCGGAGCAGGGGCCTGTTCCCTTCCTTCCACCGATACGATCAGGAATCAAAGAAACGGGCATCACTCTCGTCATCCCTCAACTCCCCTCGCCCACAGCGCGCTTCCAATCCATCACCCTCATTCGTTATTCGCTCACTTCGGGAAACGCTAAATGGCCTATCCTTGAGGGAAAAGCTATCCCCAGTGCCGGTGATGCATTCCTCCCTTCAACGACGAATTCCCCAGCCTTGGATTCGAGACTCGCACTTTTTGCCGACACCTATGAGGGAGTTCCTGTCGGGTCACTCTGGTGGTGGGCACTCCCTCAGGAACTGCATCAAAAGCCATCGCTACTTCTTTTTGGAAAAATTCTTCTCCTGAGCAATCATACCCCCCTTCAACTGACATTAGCCGGTGAAGCTAATGCCACCTCTGGATCAATTCTCGAAATCCCGCTGGATGATTTTCTACTCCAATGTGAGCAGAAGGAACAGGGCACCATCAGTCCGACTTTCGACACTCTATGGGATAAGAGCACCGTCGTGATTGGTACACACGACGACGCGTGCAAGGCAGCATCGCTCTCCGTTCTGCTCCAGTCAGCTGGATGGTATCATCTTTCCCTAGTCACGCAGGGAGTGATCGCCCTCGGTTGGATTGTTCTTCTGATCCTATCACAGAAACTAAGCATCTCTCCCTGGATCATTTCCACGCTGATCCTTGTTTTCATCACTCCCCTTACGCTACTCCTGCTTCATCATGGAATCATCACTCCCTACCTTTCAGGGATCGTCGCTGCATTGTTTGTCTCACTAAACAAACGGTAACAGAGGGTATTTTTTCCCAAGGACTTGCTCGCTGGGTGCACCGAGCCATTTTTCCAGAGCTGTGGCATAGACCGAGCGGAAGTCAGTGCTGAATTTGAGATCGCCGTCATGCAGATCGGTTAGGCTGGGATAGTTGCCGTAGAGTCCCGGCTTGACCCCTCCCCCGAGAATGAAAAGCGGAGCCGCAGCCCCATGATCGGTGCCGCCGCTGGCATTCTCGGCAACTCGTCGTCCGAATTCACTGAAGGATATCATCAGGACACGATTGAAATTTCCCTGTGACTTGAGGTCGGCTACAAACGAAGCTAGGGCTGCGTTCAAATCCGTCATCAGTCGGTCATGGGAGGGAATCTGATTCGCATGAGTATCAAATCCCCCTTGGGAGACATAATAGACCCGTGTGGGGAGTCCTCCTGCAATGAGGCGGCCAACAAGATTGAGGCCGTTGCCAAGCTGGGATCGGGGATAATCAACGCTACTCTTTGTCTTGCGGGTGATCGCCAGAATCTTGTCACTGCTCATCTGGGCACCGAGTGCCGTGCGCTGGAGAAACTCAACCGTGTCACCACCATCGCCAGGGGTCCCGTCGATCATGCCGATGGAGGCCCCGCTATTCTCGGAAAGACTGCTATGGCCGGTTCCTGCATCAGGAGCGTTCATTTCCCTCATGAAGAGTTCCGCCGATTTGGGATCGCTGGCAGCCTCACTCATGTAGCGGAACTGCTCGGGATCACTGAAGGCAACTCCCTTGGGATGCGGTGAAAAGAATGCCTGCGGTGTCTGGTTGCCAATAGCCACGCCGACCGAAGAGGGATCGGCTCCCTGACAGCAACTGTCAAAATAGCGGCCAAGCCATCCCGCACTTTCAATCTTGTTTTCATCACTGGCTGTCTGCCAGATCTCGGTGGAGCGGAAGTGTGAGCGGTTGGGATTGGGATAGCCGACTCCCTGAATCAGGGCGAGATTGCCAGTACCGTAGAGATCATGGATGCCGGTTAAGCGGGGGTGAAGTCCGGCATAGTCATTGATTTTCAGGATCTGACCGGCAGGGAGGGAAATTTTGGGACGGGCTTTGTAATAGGAGTCATCAGCAAAGGGAACGAGCGTGTTCATACCATCATTCCCGCCCGCCAGTTGGAGAACGACGAGGATCGTCCCATCCTTGCCTGTCTGATACTGGCCTATCGTGGCGGCGGCCATCGAATCAAGGGTGAGAAAGGTTTTTTCCAAAAAGAGAGGGACAGTGGAGGCCAGCGCACCCCCAAGCACCGAGGTGCGCAGAAACTGGCGGCGGGTATGAAGGGTTTGTTCCTTAGGAGTTTTCATGAAGAGGTCAGGTGAGTTGGTATTGGGGGGTGCTCATCATTAGCTGCATTAGATCACGAATGACATTATCCGAATACGGAGTTGGGTATTTGGCAAGGAAGGCGAGGAATTCCTCCTTCTGCTTCGGAGTAAGAGGGACATTAAAGACCCTGAATCCGAGCTGGGCGAGCAGGCTGTCGGCGGATGTGCGCTCGCTGATCGGTGCTATCCTATCCAGTGGAATCACGGCGGTTTTTGTGCCATTACCGCCGAGCACGCGCGCTTTTCCACTTAAAAGATAGGCTGCCAGATTATATCGGTACAGCAGGCTGGAGGCACTTATCCAGGCTCTCCCTCCATCCCACCCCTTCACATTCGGTGGGGCAAAGACCACCTGTCCCAGTGCTGCAAGGGAATTCTCAAGCACGCGCGCATCGGGAAGCGGTATTTCAAGCATTCTGGTCGTCTGCATGATCCACTGCATAGGGCTCTTGATCTGATGATGGATCACTTGGGTGGCGTAGAATGGGGCGCTGCGAAAAATCTCACCCAGGGTCGCCCCGATATCATAACCGTTGCTGGTCAGAATGTCGGCAACTTGCTGAACGAGTTCCTCGCTTGGATTTTCGGCAACAAAGAAGACCCATATCTTCCTCCCGATAAAACGGGCGCACTGTGGGTTTGCGACAATCATGTCAATGATCTCATCCCCGGTGAAAGGGGCGGTTTTTCCAAAAAATGTCTTGGGTGTGGGATCAAAATCTCGCATCACCATTTTGAAATCACCCGTCTCCTGATTAATCCGATAGCCGGTGAAGGCACGGGCAGATTCCTGAATATCCTTTTCACTATAATGCCCTTCCCCCAGAGAGAATAGTTCCATGACCTCACGGGCAAAGTTTTCATTGGGGTGATCCTTGCGACTGCTTCCTAGATCAAGCCAGCGAATCATGGCGGAATCACGGGACATGGCCTTGAGGAGATCGGGAAATCTGCCCAGTGCATAACGGCGGATCGTCTCATTCTGCTGCCACATGAGATAAGGATCATTCACCTTCTGGTTGCTTGTGGCAAAGTGGCCATGCCAGAACAGGGTCGCTTTTTCCCGCAGTGGCGCTGATGTGTAACGCATCCGATAGAGCCACCAGAGCCGCATGTTGAGCATGTCCAGGCGCTCTGTGTTCTGAAAATCTTTCCTGATTGCCTGCCTCTCCTCCTCCGTGACAGCGGCTTTAAACCGCTGTTGGTAGGCAAAGCGTTCCTTGGGAGGAATCAACTCGGGTACCGGAAAGAGATCCTCGTCATCATCAGCCTTGAGCAAGGAATCCACCGCCTTCTCCACTCCTATTGTCTCGAGCGCATGGATTTCGTCGGGGGTTCCCCCAAAGCCTGCCCTGTTGAGCAAATGGGCTGCGGCGTAACGATTCCAAAGATTTGCCGGTAGGAGGGGAAGCATACCAGAGGTTAACACCGCTCTCTGCCAAAAGTTTTAAAAAAATGCTCCTCGCGGGTCTCTCCCGGAACTTTTAGTGTGTCAAGCTATGCGTTTTACAAATCTGACCCGGGATGCGGGCATCGGTGCCAACTGTTACCGACTCGATCTTGGTAATGATTCCGTGCTTCTCGATTGTGGAAT
This sequence comes from uncultured Spartobacteria bacterium, assembly GCA_903823215.1. GTDB lineage: Bacteria > Verrucomicrobiota > Verrucomicrobiia > Chthoniobacterales > UBA6821 > UBA6821. The sequence goes on along the minus strand of CAIJRY010000231.1, from coordinate 4,945 downwards.
GCATCCCGAGCGGGTAGGCCATGATTCCACGCCGCTGCTGGAGGAAATTGAACAGGGCGGTCTTCGTTCCACAATACTCACCCATGCCCATCAGGATCATGTCGGATGCCTCCCTCTCCTTCAGAGTCGGCATCCCGAGATGCCCGTGCTGATGACCTCCGGCACTGCACGAATTGCCGATGTGATGCTCCACAATTCCGTTAATGTGATGATGCGACAGCAGGAGCAACTCGGCCTCGTCGATCCGCCACTTTACAGCCATCGCGGGATTGAAATGGCATCGAGGCATTGGCGCAACTGCCCGCTGAACCACCCTCTAACTCTCGATGGGGAGCGTGCTGGTAAGGATCAGGATGAACAGACGGTGACCTTCCATGATGCGGGACACATTCTCGGATCAGCCGGGGTGATGATCCAGGCCGAAGGAAAGAAGTTCTTTTACACGGGAGATGTCAATTTTGAAGATCAGACGATCCAAACCGGAGCAAGGTTTCCCGAGGAGGCCATTGATGTACTGGTCATGGAAACCACCCGGGGTGATGCGGTCTCGCCTGTTGGTTTCACCCGGGCGCAGGAAGAGAAGCGCTTTGCTATTGCTGTGGCAGCAGCGCTTGAGGAGGGTGTCAGCATCACCATTCCGGTGTTCGCCCTTGGTAAAACCCAGGAAGTCATGGCTCTGCTTTGGAAGATGCAGCAAGAACACCTCATTCCTCCCACACCTCTCTATGTCGGAGGACTGAGCAGCAAGATCACGGCCATCTATGACTCGATGGCTACGATGGTTCCTAGGAACTTTCCCCAACTCCGCCTGATGGAGGCGCTTGCACCTTATATCGCAGGAGGTCAGGAAATCCAGTCTCTCAACCCTCGTAAAAGGGCCATCTATGCCCTCTCCAGCGGTATGATGACGGAGTATACCCTCTCCAATATGTTTGTGAGAAAGGTGCTCCCGGATCCGTCGCAATATCTCTTCTTTGTTGGTTATGCCGATCCGAATTCCCCTGCCGGAGCCGTGCGTCGTGCGGAACCGGGAAGCAGCATTAAGCTTGGCAAAGAGGGGGCACCGGTTCCGTTCCATTGCCACCGTGAGGAGTTTACCTTCAGCGCACACTCCCGCCGCGAGGATATTCTTGCCTATGCAGTCAAAGTTCGCCCCAAGACCATCCTGCTCGTCCATGGCGATGAGGGTGCTGTCGAATGGTTCCGTCGCGAACTCTATGCTGCGCTTCCTGGAACCAAGGTCATCGCCCCTCCTCCGGGGGTGACGATTGAGTTGTAACTATTTTTCTGCGATCAGGTATTGAGAATCAAATCGACGGCTGACAATTCCTCTGGACTGAAAATCAGGTTCTGGGTAGCAGCCACGCAACTTTCCAATTGGCTTACCTTACTGGCACCGATGAGGGCGGTGGTGACTCGCGGATCACGCAAAACCCAGGCAAGCGCGAGTTGAGCGATGGTCTGACCGCGGGAGTGGGCAATCATTTGCAAGGCCCGAACCTTCTTAATTTTATCCTCCGTAATGACTTCTGGCGTGAGAAATCCGACTCCCTTGGATGCTCTGGCATCGGAGGGAACACCTTCAAGGTAGCGTTCCGTCAGGAGTCCCTGTGCAAGCGGTGAAAATGGGATGCAACCAACACCCAGAGATTCAAGAACATTGAGCAATCCCTTCTCAATCGTCCTCTCAAACATGTTGTATCGCGGTTGATGGATGAGAAGTGGTGTTCCCAGCTCGTTTAGCAGAGTCGAGGCTTGGGCTGTCATTTCTGGACTGTAATTTGAAATGCCCACATAGAGGGCTTTTCCTGATCGGACTGCATGGGCCAATGCACCCATTGTTTCTTCCAACGGGGTCTTGGGATCTGGACGGTGGCTGTAGAAAATATCGACATAGTCCAAGCCAAGGCGAATCAAGGATTGATCAAGGGAAGAGAGCAGGTTTTTGCGCGACCCCCATTCCCCATAAGGTCCATCCCACATTCGATAACCCGCCTTGGTAGAAATGATTAATTCATCGCGATACAGTGCGAGATCTTTTTTTAAGATTTTGCCGAAGTTTCTCTCGGCAGAACCGGGGGGAGGTCCGTAATTGTTCGCAAGATCAAAATGGGTGACTCCGAGATCGAAGGCCCGGAGCACGATCTCCCTGCCGTTTGCAAAGTCATCGATATCACCGAAGTTATGCCAGAGCCCAAGGGATATTTTAGGGAGATGCAAGCCTGACCTGCCGCAACGGGAGTAGAGGGAAGAGTTACTGTATCTCTCCAAAGACGGGGAATAGTTCATCGGTTATAATATGTGGGGTGATACAAGGATGTGAATTTAGATCAATGGGCTGTCTATGTATCGTGATTTTTTGAAGGAAAGAGCCAGGAAGCAACACCTGAAAGAAGGAGTGATAAAAGGATGATTCCAAGGGAGTAGGCCGTGGGAAATTTACCGCCATGGAAGTGATGATCCAGCCAGGCCATTTTAACTCCAACAAAGCAAAGGATAAAGCCCAACCCATACTTGAGGTAATGAAAGCGCGCGGCCATGTCTGCGAGGAGGAAGAAGAGCGCCCTGAGTCCCAAAATGGCAAAGACGTTGGAGGTGAAGACAATAAATGGTTCTCTCGTGATGGCAAAAATCGCAGGAACACTATCGACGGCAAAAATGATGTCGGTGACTTCAATAAAGACGAGCGTCACCAGCAGCGGCGTGCCGACCCAGCGCCCTGCATCAAGCACGAAAAACTTCTCTCCATGGAACTGTGGCGATATGGGGATCAATCGCTTGAGAAGGCGGATGACGACATTCTTGGATGGATCTGGATGGTTCTCAGGTCCGAAGGCGACTTTCAATCCTGTGAAGATCAGGAAGACTCCAAAGAAAAGCGGCACCCAGGCGATCTGCATCAGAAGCGATCCAAGCGCGATAAAGGCACCTCTGAAGATCAGTGCTCCGATGATCCCGTAGAAAAGGATGCGATGGCGGTATTTCTCCGGGATGGCAAAAAAATCAAAGACGACGAGAAAAATGAAGAGGTTGTCAATCGAGAGACTTTTTTCAACAAGGTAGCCGGAGAGAAAATCCAAACTGCTCTGTCGCGCAAGTGATTCGGCATCGAAACCAGCGAGGCGAGGATCAGCTGGAAAATGCCAGATTCCGTAAAGATATATACCTGCGCAAAAAAACAGTGCCAACCCGATCCAGAACAGCACGGTCAGAAGAGCCTCCCGATGGCCTATGGCTGCCTCGGAGCCGCTTCTCTTTTTCAGATCCAGAAAAAGTCCTCCAAGAATAAGCAGACAGAAAAGGAGATAGATCCACCAGCATGTGCTCATGGGAAACAGCTCGGGATGCAAGGAAGCCTCCATGCACTTAATCGGTGGTTCCTTGAATCACCTGCGTGGAGAGGTGGTCATTGTGTCGGGAGACAAGGAGTTTATCAATGCGCTGCCGATCCATGTCCACGATTTCAAAACGAAATCCATCCTGCTCAAGTTTAGCGCCCTCCTCCGGGATATGACCGAAATGATGCAGCACATAGCCACTGATGGTCTGGTAACGGTTGGCTTCCATCTCCCCGGGGGAAAGTACCAGGCCGATGGCTTTTGCCGTTTCCTCGAAATCAAGCTGTGCATCGATGAGCCAGCTTCCATCCTCCCGGAGAATGATCTCGGGGTAATGCTGCCGCACACCGCGCTCCGGCAGATGTCCGACAATCGCCTCGACCACATCCTTGAGCGTCACCATACCGTCCACGACACCAAATTCGTCAACAACCAGGGCCACATGCTTGCGAACCCTACGAAATTCCTCGATGAGCCGGGGGGCGGTCATTGTCGCGGGAACGAAGAGTGCAGGGGTGACGACATCGGCAAGTTTCACAAATCCGGTCAGGGAAATGTTGGCCCAGAGGGATTTCACCGACACCATGCCGCATATATTATCGCGATTTCCCTGAAAGACGGGGTAGTCGGAATGTCCAGCCGCTGCCATCCTTCGCCAGTTTACCTCGTCCAGATCATCAAGATCGAGCCAGGTCACCCTGGAGCGCGGCGTCATCAGTTCGGCGACCGTCTGTTCATCGAGATCAAGCACGCCCTCGACCATCTCCTTCTCGGTGACATCAAAAGCACCGCTGGAGAGACCCTCATCCATCATTTGAAGAACCTCCTCTTCGGTTTCCTCTGCAGACCGCCGACGATCAAGATGTAGCACGCGTAAAATCACCGTGACACATAACCATCCCAACTCGGCAAGCGGGTCAATCCAGACGGTAAGCCAGCGGGCAAGGCGTGAGAGGGCGCGAACAGGCAGGGATTCATGAAGGGATTCACCAAATCCCCGCGGAAGCAGAATGCCCAGAAGAAGGATCGCGAAGGCAAGAACGGTGGAAGTCAATCCGACGGCAAGTGCCATCATCATGGGGTTGGCCTGATGCAACAATGCGATCAAATCCCTGGATGCCAGAACGGAGGCGAGAGTGAAGAAAAAGACGGACACGAGCCGCAGTCCGGGTCGGGGACGCGAGCCGAGACCAAGAAACGAAGTGACGGAATCGGCATCGCCCCGTCTTTTTAACAGGACGACATCAGCCATGACAAAATAGCCTCCGATGAGAATCAATCCGAGAGGTACAAGGACGATGGATACATAATCCCCGGGCGAGAGTGGTGTGTAGAATGAAGCACCCGTCATAGAAGCTTTTTGAGTATTAGGGGCGTGACTTCCTCAAGGGAAACAACCGCAAGATCACACAATGCCAGAGACTCCAGAGGATTGGTCGTTGCCACACCCACAACCTTCATTCCGGCACGACGGGCTGCCTCGATTCCTGCAAAGGCATCCTCGATGACGATGCACTGCTGCGGAGGGATGCCGAGCTTTGCCGCGCCAGCAAGAAAGACTTCAGGATCTGGTTTGCCATGAGTCACATCACTCCCGCAGACCACCG
>CAIJRY010000230.1 GCA_903823215.1 uncultured Spartobacteria bacterium | reverse complement strand
GATAGACCCGCATCGCCCGGATGGGATCCCTGGATGGGTTGCTCTAACTGCATCTGATCCCCGAGCAGGACAAGATTTTCTGTGGCGCGGGACATTGCCAAGGCGTTGGCCAGGGCCACTTGGCCGGCTTCATCGATGAAAAGAAAATCAAGAGATCCTTCCAATTCGGGTCGGGTAAAGAGCCATGCCGTTCCTCCTACAAGGCCACCAGAATAGAGGCCGAATGCATCGCTGTTGCTTTCAACATATCCTACCCTTCCGCTGCTAGAAAAGAGAGGGTCCTCGCCACCTCCACCAACTTTAAGAGCGCTAAAATAAAAGCTCTCTTTAAGCGCTTCATCATTGCAGGCGCGAATTAGATTCATGACTGCCTTGTGGCTATTGGACGAGACACCAACCTTTTTCCCAGCTTTGAGCAGCACCAGAATTGCCTTGGATGCAGTATAGGTTTTCCCGGTTCCGGGTGGCCCCTGAATGACGAGACACCCACCAGACATTGATGAGGTAACTCGAACTGCGGCACCGGCCGCGTTTTCATTTCCTTTCCGGATTTCCGTGCTGGGTGGGCGGCGTTCCAAAAGGGCAAGGGCGGGTGCGTGCAACCCCTGAGACAATTGATTTGAGGCAACTAGGGATAGGGCTTCTGGAATAGTGCCCGGGGAGACAAATTCGTCGGGAATCAAATCCCCTTGTTTGGGAAACCGTCCGCCAAATTTATCATTCAGACCTTTCTGGCTGATTTTTAATTGCAGGGTGCCTTGGGTTGAATCCAACGCGAAGAGGTTGAGCTTGGCTTCCAGATTGTGGCTGAACATCACATACTTCTTTTCCCCCGCGGCCAATTTCAATTCCTGGGAGGGATCAAAACGATATTCTTGAATCAGCGATTTCTTTTCTGAGAAGGGTTGCCCAATCGCCTCAACGCCCGCGATACAGCCCGGATCATCCCGTAATTCTTCCGGTGCCGCGGCGGCACGATCAAACATCCGCCACCAGACAGGCTTCTGTTCGCGGCGGTGAAACTCTATCAAATCGGCAAGAGCAATCGAAACAGCATCTCCTTTACGGCGAAGTTTATCGATCAGTGCCAATCGCGCCTGTATCTCGGGAGTCAATACCGGTGGAGGGGTCTGCTGAATGGCCGCTCCTTGAATAGAAGGAATTTGATGAGCGTGAGCGACCTCTCTCATCCACACCAAGAGTTCTGCGGTGGATTTGCAGTCGTCCTCGTTGTAATCGCGGATGCCTTTTAGGATTCCGCTTTCATCCCACTTGCGCGACTGGCCACTTTCCACCCACCGGGCATACTGGACGATGGAGTCGACCGCCGTGGTAACATCGGTAGCCCTCTTGGGCCTGTAAAGGCGCTCAACTTTCTTGATGGAGTAACTATCTTCTCCGATGCGCAGCCCTTTACGGACGATCTTATAGAGATCGACGAACACATCATTCCTGAGCAGGTCGTCCACTTCTTCCTGCCGGGTATCATGCCGTGTGCTCAATCCCCGCACCGCACTCACCTCATAGGCGGCGTAATGGTAAATGTGCATGCCGGGGTTTTCCTTCCACCGCTTGAATACCCAATCGATAAAGCCCTCCAATGCCAGTTTTTCCTGGTCGCGGTTGTGAGCCCACCAATCCTTAAATTCATAAGGGGCATCGTGACGGGTGCAAACCCCGAAAAGGTATTCCAATCCACCTGGATGAAGAGGATAGCCTTCCATGTCGAAAAACACATCGGCGGGGTGATCGGGAGGGAGTGCAGCCAGCCCGAGGGATTCCCCGTTGGTGCCGATATGGGGAAGCAACTCAAAACTCGGCAGGGCTTCTGAGTTGGTTTTGCGGGCATCGCGTGTCTGATGTTGCAGCTTTGCTTGGGCCGCGAGTTTTTCTAGGGATTCACTGGCGAGCTTTGGGACTGTCACCCCAGATGAGTTGGCAAGATCGGCAAGCGTGGTGATCCCAGCGTTTTTCAGCTTCTTGATCTGACCAACAGAAATACCGGCCACTTGAATGATGTGATCGGCATCTTTAAAATATTGCTCCGCACGAGATTCCCACCGTCCATGACTTCCGCCAGGGAGAGGGTCGGGTCGGTCTGCAAGATTTCCAGTGAATCCCGTCTGCATCGCCAGAAACTGTTCCTTAATGGAGCGGTAATAGTGGACGAAGTCCTCGACCCTGAACTCCACGCGGTCTTGCGTCCCAAGGATGATACCGAACTTTTCGGGCATTGGGCCACCGGTGACCGCGGCCAGCATCTCGGAATAGCAGCAAAGCTGAATCGCATAATAAGGCTTTGGGGAACGGGCCAGCTTGGTGTCCCAAAGCTGGTAGATGCCTGTGGTGGAATCGAGTTCCATGAAATCTGCATAACCCGCAAATTGGCCGCATTTCAGAGCCGCTTGATAGATGACGGGGGCCTTGCACGCGATGGCATCGAGCGTTTTCTGGAATGGGTCGGCTGACGGATGCTTGTCAATCGTGACAAGTCCGGGAATCAGTGATTTCCATTCTGTCAGGACGGTTTGTTCATGCTCGTCACCGGTCTTTGCTATCAGTTTGAGATCCTCGCTTTCTTCGTCGGGAGTTAATGCGCCTGGATTTTCGAGATGGTAGCGATCCATCCATGACGCAAATGGGGAGTCCAAATAACGGATGAGATCCGATGGAGAATAAAGCAGCGAGCCAGAGCTTTTTTTCATGGTGTTTAGGACTCTGTCAGACTGTTGGGTTTCTGCCAAACAACAGACAGTGAAACAATACGATTAAAAGAGCATAAGAATGCCCAATGAGTCCCGAGGCTGACTCAGGATGAAGGATTTTCCACGTCATACATCATGTCAGGAGTGATCTCGCCGATAGCTTCCGTGAAACCCCATTTTTCAGCCCACTCAACAGTCTCCCTCCAACGCGCTTGTTTTTCCAAGTCATTGGAGTACGCCCAGCCAGCCAGAATCAAAGGTTTGGGGGGCGGTGGAATTGATTGATCTGCAATTCTGGCCAATTCACTGAGTCGTTGATAAATCAAAGCCCAATCAGGTGGCAGGGGACAGATTGTGATCATTTTACCAATAGAATCTCTATGGCCTTGGAGAGAGCAGCCACCTTGTCAAACTTCTCCCAAGTGATATCCGGATCATTTTTCCCAAAGTGACCGTAGTTTGTCGTCTTTGAGTAAATTGGGCGGCGGAGTTTGAGATGCTTGATGATCGCCGCGGGTTTGAAATCAAATGTCTTTTTCACTGCTGCTTCAATGAGATCCTCTGGAACTGTGGCTGTTCCAAATGTATCGATATGGATCGAGACAGGATCGGGATGCCCAATGGCGTAGGCAACCTGCACCTCGCATCGCGAGGCCAGCCCCGCGGCCACAACAGATTTGGCTACATAGCGGCCCATATAGGCGGCGGAACGGTCAACCTTGGTGGGATCCTTGCCGGAGAAAGCCCCTCCACCGTGACGCCCCATGCCGCCGTAGGTATCGACAATGATCTTTCGTCCGGTAAGCCCCGTGTCCCCCTGAGGACCTCCAATGACAAAAGTGCCGGTGGGGTTGATCAGAAACTCCGTTTCTTTGGTCAACATTTTCGAGGGGAGCACTTTGCGGATTACCTTCTCGATGCAGAATTTCTCAATCTCGGAGTGTGTCACCGCGGGAGTGTGTTGGGTGGAAATCACGACATTCACGATACGGGTTGGCTTGCCGTCGACATACTCAACTGAAACCTGACTCTTTGCATCAGGACGCAGCCATTTTACTTTTCCGCTCTTGCGTATCCTGGTCAGTTCACGAGCAAGCAGATGTGCGTACATGATGGGGGCCGGCATCAACTCCTTCGTTTCATCACAGGCATATCCGAACATTAGCCCCTGATCGCCTGCACCTTGCTCGGAGGTTTTCTTTCCTTCGGCTTTCTTCGCATCAACCCCTTGTGCGATGTGATCGCTCTGCTTGGTCAGGATATTGTTGATGAAAACCGTATCGGCGTGGAAGACATCGTCATCGTTGTCATACCCGATCTCCCTAATCGTATCGCGGACGATCTTCCCAATATTGAGGACAGAATCTAGGGGTGCTTTTCCAATCTTGGGAATGGTGATTTCACCACCAACGATCACAATATTGCTTTTGGCATAGGTCTCACAGGCAACCCGGCTTAGTGGGTCAATGGTAAGGCATGCATCCAGGATCGCGTCCGAAATGGTATCGCAAACTTTATCGGGATGACCTTCGCCGACAGATTCAGAGGAAAAGATGTAGTTTCGTGACATGGTTGATTGGGGTTGAGGTTTCATGGGGTTCAAGGAAGTCAATAGGAACCGCATTTCGGTTGGCAAGAAGCAGGCATGTCATAAAGGCATTTGCTGCACTTTATCGGCATCTTTCAGTCCAAAGGCCCACATGCTTCACCGTTTGTGACTGACATCCGACTATGGTGATTTGTCCCGCGGATACTTCAAAAAGTGCATTTTGCTGATATCCTTTGGCAATCTCCATGGCCCGACTTCTGGAGAGTCCGGCCACTCCCCAGCCAGGCTCCTGATATTTCAAATCTTGCGAGCATCCAGTGACACGAAAGCATCGAGAGCCTTCACGATTGAGAAGAGTACGAATGCTT
>CAIJRY010000229.1 GCA_903823215.1 uncultured Spartobacteria bacterium | reverse complement strand
TTTTCCAACAAGCTGAAAACCGCCTCCATGTGCAAAAGGCGATCATGATGCTGTTGAAGTGCTGAGAGGATTTAGACAGCTGAACATCCAAAAAATCATTCGAGTAACGGAAAAAAAGTTCAGAGCCAACTGTCTTTTCAAAATAGGATTACTGGACATTCCCACAAAATTTTTCTTAGCATCAAAAATTGCACCACAAAGTGCCGTTTCTGACTGAAATTGACGGACAAATGTCCGCGGCAGTTATGAAACACCCCCCATCAGCAAAACATTCATGGAACACCTTATTTATCTTCTTCCCGTACTAGGACTCGTGGGACTGGCATACAGAACAATTCTTGCAAGCTGGGTCAGCAAGCAGGACGCGGGCGATTCGAAAATGACGGGTATTGCCGATCATATCGCCGAGGGAGCCATGGCGTTTCTAAAAGCGGAATACCGGATTCTTGCCATCTATGTCGTGCTCGCGGGAGCCGGACTCGGAATCCTCTCCCAAGTCCCCAAAGTGGCTGCTCATTCGAGCATCCTGATCGTCGGTGCGTTTGTTGTGGGATGTGTGTTCTCAGCGCTTGCAGGATTTTTGGGAATGCGTATCGCCACCAAGGCGAATGTCCGCACCACGCAGGCAGCCAAAACATCTCTGGCAAAGGCGCTCAAGGTCTCCTTTGGCGGTGGTGCTGTGATGGGATTGGGTGTGGCTGGACTCGCGGTGCTCGGACTCAGCACGCTCTTTATTGTTTTCTTCTATCACTTCATGGGCGGAAATTTTGCCTCCGGTGGTGGTTACGATGGCATGACGCGGGTGCTGGAAGTGCTTGCCGGCTTCTCCCTGGGTGCTGAATCGATTGCGCTCTTTGCCCGTGTGGGTGGCGGCATTTATACCAAGGCTGCCGATGTGGGGGCTGACCTGGTTGGCAAAGTGGAAGCAGGTATTCCTGAGGATGACCCTCGCAACCCGGCCACCATTGCCGACAATGTGGGCGACAATGTGGGCGATGTCGCCGGGATGGGGGCTGATCTCTTCGGCTCCTATGTGGCCACCGTTCTTGCTTCGATGGTTCTGGGCAACTACATCATCCGCGATAACGGAGGCAGCATCACCGATGCATTCGGAGGAATCGGGCCGATTCTGCTGCCGATGGCTATTGCAGGATTCGGCATCCTGGCTTCGATCATCGGGACATTTTTTGTCGGCATTTCCGAGAAGGCCCCGGCAAACACCAATTCCGTTCAAAGTTCGCTCAACATGGGGAACAACATCGCCATGCTGATCGCCATTGCCTGCTCCTTTGGTCTCATCAAGGTGATGCTGCCGGATACCATCAAAATGAGCGTCTTCAGGGCCGGTGCCTTCACCGAGTTGACCACCTCATCGCTCAATGTCTTCTGGGCTGTCTGTATCGGCATGGTAGTGGGATATTTGATCTCATACATCACAGAATACTTCACCGGACTTGATGGCAAACCGGTCGCCGGGATCGTCCAGAAATCGGCTACTGGTGCCGCCACCAACATCATCGCGGGATTGGGAACCGGAATGCTCTCGACAGCCTTCCCCGTCATTATTTTTGCAGGTGCGATCTGGGGCACCTACTCCCTCGCCGGATTTTATGGTGTGGGCATTGCCGCTTCCGCGATGATGGCCACCACGGCGATGCAACTCGCCATTGATGCCTTCGGCCCCATTGCCGACAACGCCGGAGGCATCGCTGAGATGAGCGAACTGCCGAAGGAAGTTCGCGAGAAAACCGATATTCTGGATTGCGTCGGCAACACCACTGCCGCCGTGGGTAAGGGCTTTGCGATTGCCTCCGCCGCCCTTACCGCGCTGGCACTCTTTGCCGCGTATGTGACGCTGACCGGCATTCACGGCATCAATATTTTCGATGCCAAGGTGCTCGCCGCCCTCTTTATCGGCGGTATGATCCCGGTCGTCTTTTCCGCGCTTGCCATGAACAGCGTTGGCAAAGCTGCCATGGATATGGTGAACGAGGTGCGTAGGCAGTTCCGCGAGATTCCCGGCATTATGGAGGGTGTGGGCAAGCCCGAATACGGGAAGTGCGTCGAGATTTCCACTCAGGCTGCCCTCCGCGAGATGCTTGCTCCCGGAGTGATCACGATCTGTACCCCCGTCCTCATCGGCGTCGTGATGGGTGCCGAGGCGCTCGGTGCCTACATGGCTGGTGTTACCGTGAGCGGTGTGCTCTGGGCCATCTTCCAGAACAATGCGGGCGGGGCCTGGGACAATGCCAAGAAATCCTTCGAGCAGGGAGTGGAGATCGAGGTGAATGGAAAAAAGGAAATGTTCTACAAGAAATCCGAACCACATAAGGCCGCAGTGGTCGGCGATACAGTCGGCGACCCCTTCAAGGACACCTCCGGGCCTTCAATGAACATCCTGATCAAGCTCTCCTCTCTGGTGGGACTCGCCATTGCTCCTCTCATTGCGGTCGGAAGCAATGAATCGACGACGACATTCCTTCAGTGGATCCAGAGCTTCTTCGCTTAAAATCCTAGTTTAACTATAAATGCCGTCTCTGACATTGAGACGGCATTTTTTTGTGCAGTGAAACGCAGGGAACGGAAAGTATTTTGCCACAAAAAGCACAAGATGCACGAAATCGAATCCCCTGTCTTTTACTTGCGTCTTTTGTGACTCTTGTGGCCAAACTGTCTTCAATCCCTTCTTCTCGACCGCATGCTTGCTCTTACTCCCCAGGCCATCGCCCCGCTTCCCACTGGGGAATTAGCCATCTCTTGGAATGACGGAGTGGAGCAATACCTGCCGCTGGAGTTATTGCGGAAGGCCTGTCCCTGTGCCGTTTGCTGCGGGGAGCCCGATGTCATCGGGCGCGGTGAGGCACCAGCAAGAAATTACAAGGCGAACAGCTTTGAACTCAAATCGTACGAGTTTGTCGGGGGGTATGCATTGCTGTTCAGGTGGGCGGATGGACACTCGTCAGGAATCTATTCCTACAAACTTCTCAGGAGTCTTTAAGGGGTCTGGCTTTTTTGCTCGGTATGGCGTGATGACTGTGGGCAACCCGAGATTTTGAAAGTCAGTGGCTGGTTCCACACGATGTCCCCATCGCCCCTTAGCTCACCCGGCTTTCCGTTGAGCGTCTTGAGATTTCATCCCACCGACCAGAGTGAAAATGTGCCGTCGGATTGGAGTGAATAGTTCATCGGCTTTCCGTTGATTGGGGAATCCGGGAGTTTGGTGAGATGCTCCGGAACCAGCGCGTCAAGCGAAGCCGGATAGGAACCATGGGCGAGGCGATACCGTTCCACGGCGCAGGCGATCAGCGTCTGATTGACCTGTGTCTGGATCTCCGCAGCTTCTTGAATGCAGCCTGAGACCGCAGAGACTCCCATCAAATTCAACGCATAGATCAGCCGCTTGATGGGATTGTCCGCAAGTTCCTTCATCTCCTGATCGAGAGGTTGAAGGGCAGCCACATTCCATCCCCGAGTGATGTCAGCGTTGAGGGCCTCCACATTCCGCTGAATCCAAAGGTTATGGTAGGCCTTGTCCTTAAGGAAGATCCCGTCCAAAAGCAGCGGGTAAACTTTGATCTGCACCTTTTCTAAAAAAGTCGAGGGTGTTGCGCAGCCGCTGATTGTAGCCTTCATCACGGCGGGATCGAATTGGTTGAAGAAGGCCCGTTCGCCCTTGAGTGCAAAAAGGAAATCCTCCCTAAGATGCATGCGTTCCAATTTGTCTTGGAAAACGATCAGGTTGGATTCAGTCCATGCATGACG
>CAIJRY010000228.1 GCA_903823215.1 uncultured Spartobacteria bacterium | reverse complement strand
GGTGGCGGATGCACCTCGATGAGTTCTTTAAAAAAATGATTCAATTCACCCGTGCCGATGCGCGTTTCCGCCTCCTTGCGCACACTCTTGAGGGCGGTAAAGATGCGACTGAAGCCCTGTCCCGTCTTGGCCGAGAGACAAACCACCGGAGCAAAATCGAGAAAAAAGAGGTTTTTTCGGATCACATCAGCCTGCTCTCCCTGCGAGGCGCGACCTCCATCATCCTTGCGGACGAGATCCCATTTATTGAGAAGGATGAGGCAGGCTTTGTCAGACTCCTGCAGCATTCCGGCAATGCGCTTATCCTGGGCCGTGACCCCGCTCTCGGCATCAATTACAAGCAGGCCCGCATCAGCGCGACGGATTGCCTCCTCGGAGCGCATGGCGCTGAAAATCTCCACCGAGGTGTCAGGCCGTGAGCGGTGGCGCAACCCAGCCGTATCGACAAGCACATAGGGCTCTCCTCCGAGTTCACACTTCACATCGAGGGCGTCACGGGTGGTTCCAGCGATATTGCTGACAATGCTGCGTTCCTCGCCCAGGAGACGGTTGAGCAGCGAGGATTTTCCGACATTCGGTCTACCGACAATCGCAAGTCTGGGTGCCCCTTCTTCCTCCGGGAGGATCGATCCGGACCCCCCAAGTTTTTCACCAATAAGAGCCAGCAGATCATGGGTTCCGCGACCATGAGCCGCACTGAACGAGAGGACATGGAGAAATCCAAGCTCAAAAAAATCGGTCGCAAGCGATTCGTGCATCTCTTGATCAATCTTGTTGATGATGAGTATCAGTTCACGCCCACCTGCGCGAAGCATGGTTGCCAAGTCCCTGTCAAGCGGCGTCAGGCCGGCGCGGCCATCGACGACAAAAAGCAGGAGGTCAGCGCTTGCAATAGCGGCTTGTGCGGCAACATGAGTCGCTGCGGCAAAATCAGGATCTGGAGCGTCTCCGATACCTCCGGTATCAATGATTTCAAACGGTACTGCTCCGGTCTTGCAAATACCGGCGAGACGATCCCTCGTGACTCCCGGCTGATCATGGACAATCGCCACTCTCTGACCCATCAATCGGTTAAAAAGTGAAGATTTTCCCACATTGGGGCGCCCGACAATTGCTACGCGTCTCATGAAAATTATACAGGGTCGTTGAGTGAGGAATCTTTTTCCGGCTTGGTGTGACCACCAGCATGAAGCTGCCTGATCCCTTCGGCAAGATAACCGATACCACTCAGCAGCGTCACGATACCGGAGATCCAAACAATGATTTCAGCCGATCTCCATTGGAGCATCACCACCGACACTGTGAGCATTTGAAGAAAGGTGGATGTTTTTCCCATCATGGAAGGCCTGACCTCAAGATGGTCATTGAGCAATCTAAGCACAGCACATCCCGTAACAATGATGATATCTCGGGCAATGACCAGCACGGGGTACCAGACAGGCAACTCATATGGCCACTTGGTCACGCTCAGAGTGATGATCGCCGTCAACATCAGCCCCTTGTCGGCAATCGGATCCAGCACTGCTCCGAGCCGGGACTTGAGATGATACCGTCTTGCCATCCAGCCATCGATACCATCGCTCAAGGCGGCCACGAGAAAGACTCCTATCGTTGCCAATCTCAGCGTCTCATCAGGATTCCCTGCACTCGCCGTCCTACCGTAATAAATGGCAAATACCACGAAGACCGGAATCAAAAGAATCCTGCCGATAGTGATCTGATTCGGTATGGTCATGCGTTGCTACCATCCGTCGAGGATCGGTCTCTGTAAAGGATGTGATGAGACATGGCGGCAGGAGAGTTGCAGGAAAAAGATGAAACAGCTAATACGAATTCCCTACCATGACCGAACTGCCTCTCCAGCTTGCCGGTCGTTCAGGCAGACTATTTTCAAATCTCGCCCCGGCCCTCATGCTCCTCCCAATGGAAAGAAGGAGAAACGCCTATCTCTTCTTCGATTTCTGCCGGACGGTGGATGACATCGCCGATAACGGAAAAATGACGCCCAAGGCGCGGGCATCAGCACTCGATTCGTGGATTGAGGCCCTTGGGACGGACGAAGAACACAAGCTTCCCCATGATTTTCTGGCTATGCTCGAGCGATGCCAACTCAACAGGAATCTTCTCAAGGAAATCATTCTCGGAATGAAAATGGATACTGAAATCACTCGTTATGCCACCTTTGAAGATCTTCGTCATTATTGCTGGCGTGTCGCTTCCGCCGTTGGACTCGTCAGCGCCTCCCTCTTCGGGGCTAAACGGGAAATTGTTGAGCACTATGCCGAGAGATTGGGCATTGCCTTACAACTCACCAATATTCTCCGTGATGTTGCCGAGGATGCAGCCATGAACCGTATCTATCTTCCGAGGGAAGACCTCGACCGTTTCGGCGTCAGCGAACAGCACCTCCTCTCCTGCACCTCCTCGCCAAAAACAACGCACCTCTTCAATCACCAAGCCGAACGCGCGGATGCCTACTTTGCAAGTGCCGAACTGGCTTGGAGAGAAATGAGTGCGAACCAACGCCACCTCATGCGCCCTGCCCGCCTCATGAGTGCGATCTACCGTGGCCTCCTGCTTCAGATGCACCGCGATCGCTACGATGTCCTCCACAGAAAGTACCGGGTCAGTATATGGTTCAAAACCCGCTCGTTTCTAACAATTCTCTTGCAACCGCATCTCTGAAAACAGATAGAACAGACTGCTTTTTGCTAATATGAGAACAAAGTGCCGCTCAATCCTGCTAATCTGCCTTTGTTTTTTAGGGTATGGAATCATCCCGGGAAAAGCTCAAAACCTGATTCAAAATGGGGGATTCGAATCCCAAAATCCGGCCGTCCCGATAAATCCACCCACCTTCAGGATTTTCCCTGTCGGGGGACTTCCTGGTTGGAGCACTACGGCCAGCGATCAAAAGGTTGAGGTATGGTCATCAGGCTTTAGCTCATCATCAGGTGGGCCTGTCTATACGATCACACAGCCTGACGGCTTTTATCCCAACGGGGGGCAGTATTTTGCAGAACTGAATGCCAATGTTGTCTCCACACTCTACCAAACTGTGATGTTCCCCACAGGAGGCGCCATTTCCTATTCATTCTGGCATAGGGGAAGAAGCGGCGTGGACACGATGGCGCTTCAAATTCAGGTACTAAACAATGGCGTCTGGCAGCAGATTTACTTTCAGCAGTTTTCCACCGGTCAAACATGGACTCAATACGAAGGAGTGGATATCGCACTTGTCAAACCGGGTCAGCAACTCCGTTTTAACTTCGTCTCGGTTTCGGGATCGACGACTAGCATCGGCAACTTCCTCGACAATGTAGCGTTCGGACTTTTGGTGTTCCCTGATGAGGGGCCAGGGGCACCATACAATCCAGCTAATCCAACGCCGAACAATCCAGCTAATCCTACTTTTCAAATCCCTCCAATACTAAAGGCGATCTCCTTCCAAGGGCTTTCATTTCTTTCTGGAGTGACCGACCAGTTACTAGCTCAGTCTCGTCAGATTGGAAGCCAGCTCTATAACCGATTCGCCTTGGTCAGGACCTCCCGCCAGAATCCTCCCGATGAGCAGAATGAACCCATCGCTGTCCTATCCGACCCGAAGGAGGTAAAGGAGAGCAAACAAGTAGTTTCGCCTGGTAAAAGCTTCAACGCATCTATCAATGGCCAAACGACCGAGATTTCGACCAAGGAACATCTCCCCTGGGAACTCTGGGGACAAGGCAGTGGTATTCTTTCCGAAGTTCCTTCGGTCAACTCCATCCCTGGCCAGCATAATGCAGGAGGAGCATTCCTCATTGGCGTTGATTATTACCTGACACGCAACCTCACCCTAGGCATCTACTCAGGCTATCTTGTGAACCGTCAGAACTTTACAGGACTTGGTGGAGGGTCGGCGTGGAGCGACGGAATGGCCTATGGCGGGTATCTCAGCTACTCACGACCACAAGGTGGATTTTACGCCGATGCGACGATGGGTGGTGGTGGTTTTCAAACATCGGTCAACAGACCAATCAATCTATTTGGCGCCAACTATGGATCGGCATCGAGCCATCCAACTTCCACTTTCCTCACATTGTCTAGTGACCTAGGTTATGATCTCAAGCGCGGCAACTGGACACTCGGCCCCATCGGAATGTTCCAATTCACGCAGATGAATACACCGAGCTTTCAGGAAACCGATCCCTACAACCTGAATCTGAAGGCCAACAATGAGCAGCAATACAGTCTCTATTCCGGACTCGGCGGCCACATCAGCTACAGATTAAAAGCCTCTAGTTCGGTCAGTTTCCTCCCCGAAATCCGTTGCTTTTGGAACCATGAGTTCTATAACGCACCGCGCAATGTTACAGGGTCATTTCAACAGTTTCCTCGTTTCAATTTGTCCTACGCGGATACGCTTAACATTCCCGATACAATCACCCCCTCAATCGGCATCACTGCGCTCTTCGGAAAGAACCTTTCTTCATCGCTCTTTTACTCAGCCTCCATGGGCTCAGGAGCGGCACTTCAGGAAGTTACCCTCTCGGCAAATCTGAATTTTTAAAGAATCAGTGAATCACCCTCGAAAAGAGTCCGCCCACGACTTGATCTCCGGAGACATCTTCACAAGATCGGGCCAACCGCGGGTGTAGCCTTCACCGGCAAGTTTGCGGGTCGCATCAAACCCCATGTGCGAGCCCATGTTGGGCACTGTCGGCGCATGGTCGAGACTGTCGCAAGGATTCTTGACCACCGTACTATCACGCTGAGGATCGGTATTCGCCATCCAGCGGAAGAGAACCTCGGATGTGTTCTGCACATCGCAATTTTCATCCACGACAATGATATATTTGGCAAACATCATCTGCCCCATCCCCCAGAGTCCGTGCATCACCTTGAAAGCCTGCCACGGGTATTGCTTGCGAATTGAGACAAAGACGAGGTTATGAAATGTCCCCTCTGCAGGAAGTGCCATATCGACAATCTCGGGAAAATTCATTTTAAAGATCGGTAGAAAAATCCGCACGCTAGCCTCCCCCATGTAGAAATCCTCCATCGGCGGAATCCCGACGATCGTCGCCGGATAGATAGCCTTCTGACGATGCGTGATCGCCGTGACATGGAAGACAGGGTAGTCGTCAATCGGAGTATAGAAACCCGTATGATCGCCAAACGGGCCTTCAGGCCGAAGCTCGCCCGGCTGCACAAATCCCTCAATCACAAAATCGCTCTCCGCCGGCACCTCCAGAGGCACCGTCACGCACTTCACAAGATCGACCGACTTCTTGCGTGCAAATCCGGCAAAGAGGATCTCATCGATACCATCCGGCAGGGGAGCCGTCGCAGCCAGTGTGAAAACAGGATCACCTCCCAGACAAATTGCAACAGGCATCGGCTCCCCGCGCTCGTAGTAGCGCTTCCCGTGGCGGGCACCCACCTTGTGAACCTGCCAGTGCATGCCGGTTGTTTGTCCGTCGTAAATCTGGATGCGATACATCCCGACATTCCGTTCACCCGTATCCGGGTCTTTCGTATAAACTGTCGGCAGCGTGAGGAAACGCCCTCCATCCTGCGGCCAGCACTTCAGGATCGGGAGATCATCGAGCGAGAATGAGTCACCCTGATCAAGTCGATGGATGACTTGCTGACACGGC
>CAIJRY010000227.1 GCA_903823215.1 uncultured Spartobacteria bacterium | reverse complement strand
GGAGAACGCCGTTGGAGTCAACTCGCCTCTGTTCGTCGGACGCGCAGCGTCCGACGAACTACAATTAGGCGAAGAATTTCTTCGGCTATTTATTTCTGGGATTGGTAGATAATTTCGCCTATTTCCATTTGCTACACTAAAATAGTGGGTATAATGTGAAGGCATGGAGAGCAGTCTGTTGGAACAAAGCGAAAGTCACAAGCCGAAACTTCTGGAGAGGGTGCGGGAGGAGATGCGGGTGCGTCATTATAGCTACCGAACCGAGGTTTCGTACTCCGAATGGATTGTCAGGTATGTAAAATTTCATCAGATGAAACATCCTCTCGATCTCGGTGCCGAGGGAGTGCGTTCCTTTCTGACGTATCTCGCCACCGAGAGAAATGTGACGGCTTCAACCCAGAATCAGGCTCTGAGTGCGCTGCTCTTTCTCTACGGGGTGGTGCTGGAGGTAAAACTGCCATGGCTTGGTGAAATCCCCAGAGCCACGCGTCCCTCCAAACTGCCGGTGGTGCTATCCAAAAAGGAGGTCTCGCGTGTGCTGGGCAGGATGTCCGGGGAGTATCGCCTCATGGCTGATCTGCTCTACGGAAGTGGGCTGCGTTTGATGGAATGTCTGCGGCTGCGGGTGAAGGATCTGGATTTTGGTTATCTTCAGGTGACGGTGCGGGGGGGGAAGGGGGCGAAGGATCGGGTGACGATGCTGCCCGTGAGTCTGGTGCCTGCATTGCGTGAGCATTTGGAGCAGGTGAAGAGAATTCACGATCGGGATCTGGCCGAGGGATTTGGCCGTGTAATGCTGCCGAATGCCCTTGATCGTAAGTATGGGAATGCGGCGACGGAGTGGGGATGGCAGTGGATTTTCCCAGCGGCAAAGCGTTCGATAGATCCCCGCTCAGGAGTCGAACGCCGCCATCATGTGATGGATAAGAACTTGCAGAATGCCGTGAAGGAGGCGGGACGGAAATCGGGGATCACTAAAAATGTGACGCCCCATGTCTTCCGCCACTCCTTCGCCACGCATCTGCTGGAGGCGGGCTATGATATCCGCACGGTGCAGGAGCTGCTCGGACACAAGGATGTCTCCACGACGATGATCTATACTCATGTGCTCAACAAACCCGGGATCGCGGTCCGGAGTCCGCTGGATTAAGGGGAAGTGGAAATTGTGAAAGTCAGAGATCAGAAGGGCAGAGGGCTGAGAGCAGGGTTCCACGTAGATCAATCCTCCCAGGGGATTTCCTGGGATTCGTCCGCAGGGTCGAATTCCTGATGGAAGCGCTCTTTCTTCGATGACTGCTTGCCAAATTGTGGGGTGTATTGAGCGATGGCACGCGAGACATCCCAGCGCTCGGTCAGATGACCGGGGAGCTCCTCAAGGAAGCGCGAGGGGCGCTGGAAGGCCTCACCATACGCGGCATTGAGGCGCAACTCGGGATAGGTGAGGTAGAGTTCCTCCTTGCAGCGGGTGACGCCGACATAGAAGAGGCGGCGTTCTTCTTCCAGTGCATTCTGATCATCCATGGAGCGTGTGCCGGGGAACATGCCCTCCGTGAGCCACGCCAGAAAGACGGCCTGCCATTCGAGCCCCTTGGCCTGATGGATGCTGGAGAGGCAGACGCGATCCTCCTCGTCATCACGGCCAGTGACCTCGCTGGTCTCCGTACCGCCAAGCAGGGTGAGCTGCGCGAGGAATTCCTCGGTCTCGTCAAATTGCCGGGCGTAGTTGCCGAGTGTCATGAGGTCGTCGCGTCGTGCCTCGTAGTTGGCGAATTTGTTCTGCATGTAGTCGTCATACAGGCTCTTGGTAATGGCCGTGATCATCTCGGAAGGGGGAGCGGGTTTTTCCTCCGGGGTGAGTGACGCGAGTGTGCCAATGAGCTGGCTCCATGCCCCGAGAGATTTGGCGGGAGGTTTGCAACCATGTTCCAGCAGGGGGAAGCAGCGGCGGCCTCCGATGGTTTTGACCGCTTGCTTCCAGAGGGTTTCGGCTGTTTTGCTTCCTATGCCCGGAAGCAGGCGCACCATGCGCTTGAAGGCGACTTCGTCATTGGGATTGATGGCAAATTTCAAAAAGGCAGCAACATCCTTGATATGGGCCTGTTCAAAGAAACGCAGTCCGCTGGTGATCCCGAAGGGGATGCCCCGCCGGGTGAACTCAAGCTGGATCTCCATGGAGTGGTAGTGGGCGCGGTAAAGGACGGCGATCTCACGGAAGTCGAAGCCCTCGTCATGCAGCTCGAGCACGCGTTGGGCGATGAAGCTTGCCTGTTCGTTGTTGGTGGCCAGGGGGACGAGTGCCGGTTTGGAGAGGGAGGGCTTGCGGACGGCGCGGAGTTCCTTGGGGAACTGGCGCGGGTTGTTGGCAATGGAGGCATTGGCCAGCTCCAGGATCTGGGGGACGCTCCGGTAATTGGTCTCGATGCGATGGAGCGTGGCGTCGGGGTAGCGCTTGGGAAATTCGAGAATATTGGCAAAGTCGGCTCCCCTCCATGAGTAGATCGACTGGGCATCGTCGCCAACAACCATGATATGCCGGTGGGCGGCGGCGAGGGTGTCGATGAGTCCCGCCTGGAGTCTGTTGGTGTCCTGATATTCATCGACGAGAATCGCGCGGAAGCGGCGCTGGTAGGTGGCGGCAATCTCGGGATTGGTCAGCAATAGTTCATGGGTTTTGGAAAGGAGGTCGTCGAAGTCGAGGGAGTTGACCTCTTTTTTACGGCTCTCGTAGGCCGAGGCAACCAGGGCAATCTGTTCCTCTAGATCGATGAAGTAGCGGTAACGGCGTGCAAGCAGTGTACGAAGAGTTTCTCCGGTGTTGCAGCCAAGGCTGAAGAGTTCGGCAAGGACTTCCCCCTTGGGAAAGCGTTTGTCCTTGCTGCGGAGACCCATGCGGGCGACGACCGACTCGATCAGCTCTTCCTGATCCTCCCGATCCATGATGGTGAATCCCTGTGCAAAACCGACCAGCTCGGGATGGCGGCGCAGGATACGATGTCCGATGGAGTGGAAGGTGCCGCTCCAGAGTCCCTCGGCGGCTCCGGGGAGTAGCGAGTTGACCCGGTCGAGCATTTCCCGGGCGGCTTTGTTGGTGAAGGTCAGCAGCAGGATCTCTCCTGGACGATAGCCCTGCTCCAGCAACCAGCCGACCCGGTAGGTTAGGGTGCGTGTCTTGCCGCTGCCAGCTCCCGCGATGACAAGGTGAGCACCGGGTGGCGCGGTGACGGCGGCAAGCTGCTGTTCATTGAGCGTCTTGGCAAAGTCGATGCCACCCGATCCCGCCGCAGGGCGGAGAGGGTAGGGCCGGCTCATGTGTTCTGGCTGGAGGCCGAGGAGGGTTTGTGATGGCGGTGGTGATGCCTCTTTGGAATCGGCGTGGGCGCGGGTGTCGCAAAGGGGTTGATTTTGTTGTAATATTTGCGGGCGGTGCGTTCGATGGCCTCCCCGGCATCCTGAGGCAATCCCAGGGCCCAGCGCAGGAGCTTGGCAGAGTCGCTGAATGTCCTCTCCTTGGTGCCTCCGAGATAGACGACGATGACTTCCCTACCATTGGCACAGCCGCTGCTGACGAGGCAGTGCTTCGCCTTCTCGGTGTAGCCGGTTTTCATCCCGGTGCAGAACCAGTTGTCCCGCATGGTCTGGTTGGTGTTGCGGAGCTGGTGAATACGGCCGTCGCTGTAACGGAAGTTCAGATACTTGATGGTGACGACCGAGGAGAGGAAGGGATTGGCATGGACGGCGCGGGCGACCTTGGACATGTCGCGAGCCGTGGAGTACTGGTTGTCAATGGGGAGGCCGTTGGGATTCATGAAATGAGAAGAGGTCATGCCGAGGTCGCGGGCCTTGGCATTCATCAGGGATGCAAAGTCCTCGACCGATCCGGCGGCATCGCGGGCAAGTGCCCGGGCAACATCATTGGGGCTCTTGACAAGCAAGGCAGTCAGGAGATCGCGGCGGGTGTAGGATGTCCCCGGAACGAGGTTCAGCTTGGTCGGTTCCGTAGCTTCATCGACAGGCTCGATGAAAACTGCTTTGTCCAGATTGCCCCGTTCGGCGACGATGAGTGAGGTGAGGAGTTTCTGCGTGCTGGCGACGGGGCGCTGCTCATCCGCATTGCGCTCGAAGAGGATTTCCCCGGAATTGGCATCGATGACCATGATGGATGTCCCTTTGACATCGGGTGGGGGCGTGGTGGCGGCTTGAAGGGCAAGTGCTCCGGAGAGTGAAATCAGGGCAAGGAGTCTGGGACAGGTCATGGAATGAGATCAGTATTTCCGCTGGATGCTGAAGGATTGGAGGTGCCTTTGGCAAGTTGGGCTTCGATGGCGGGGTCTTTGGACGACCCCAAATCGATCGCCTGCTGGTAGTGGCGGCGGGCGAGTTCAAGAAGGGGAGGGGTATGCCTGAGATAATGCACGGCAAGATTGAAATTGGCATCGGCGTAGGTGGGATCGAGTTCGATGGCTCGGCGCAGTTCATCTTCGGAGGCCTCGCTCCATCCCTTGCGTCCGGCTGCAATACCCAGATAGTTGTGGGCTCGCGGATTGAGATTGTCGTAGAGGGCAGCCTGGACAAGGGCTGCAAAAGCCTCCTCATCCCGTTTCTGCTCAAGGTAGTTCATGCCAAGCAGAAGCCACGCCGGAGCGTTTCTGTGATTGAGGTGAAGAGCCTGATCGAGGATTTTTTCAGATTCCTCAGGCTTGCCCATGCGGGTCTCCACGGCAGCCAGACTGACGAGTAATTGGGAGTTGTTGGGACTGAAGGCTAGGGCTTGATGGTAGAATGATTCCGCCTGCTTCAAATCGCCCGAGGCAAAGGCTTTCTCCGCACGCAGGGCAAGAGCACGGGCTTCCTGCGGAACAAACGGTGCGGATGCAGATGGGGAGGGAGGATTTTTCTGAGGGGATTTATCCGGTGATGAGGCTGCCACAATTTGTGTGGATGAGAGCAAGGCCAGACACAGGCAGAGCAGTGTATTTCCATTCATGGCTTTGCAGAGAGTTCGATGGAGCGTTTTCGCGCCGCCGCGACAGCATCACGGACAATGGAGGGAAACTCCCGGTCGGCAAGAACTTCGAGTCCCGCAGCCGTGGTGCCGCCGGGGCTCGTGATCTCCTGGCGCAGGGCAAGGGGAGTCTCCTCGGTTTCCGTCACCAGAGCGGCAGCCGCTGCAAGTGCTCCCGCAGCGCACTTCCTTGCCACTTCGGGATCAAGCCCTCCCTCAATGCCTCCCTGGGCGAGGGATTCCAACATGAGCAGGGCAAAGGCCGGGCCGCTGCCGCTTACCGCAGTCACGGCATCCAGATCGGACTCCGTGACTTCCAGTGCTGTCCCGACAGAGGAAAAGATCCGGAGGGCAAGTTCGAGGTCCGAATCCGTGGCTGAGGGATTCGACGCGATGGCGATGATTCCTTTGCGAAGACGTACCGCTGTGTTGGGCATTGTGCGCAGAACCCGAAAACCGCCCCCCGCAGCTGTAAGTAGTGACGAGGCATGAATCCCCGCGACGATGGAGATGAGGAGTTTACCCTTGAGTTCGGAAGCAACCTCCGCGACGACTTCCAGGGACTGGTTCGGTTTGACGCAGAGAAAGACCACATCAGCCTCCGCGACAGCCAGGGCATTGGACTCAACCGCCTTGGTACCCAGCTGCGAGGCAACTTGCTTCAGTGAGTCAGGATGCTTGTCGGAGATGGTGATGGAGTTTCCAGTTGTGAAACCCGAGGCAATCATGCCTCTGATTAGCGCACTCCCCATCCGACCGGCTCCAAGAACGGCATATTTCATATCGCAAACTCTAGTGTACTGGATGATAAATAGCTAGACACCTGCCGGAGGGAATTTTGGTGTTTTTCAAGGCGCGAGCGAAGCGGCAGTATCCGTTGCGATACTGTCCGAGCAAGCAACGAAGAACCAAGCCTCCGAGAGGAGGCGCGGAGAAGCCTTCCAAAGGAAGGATCCCGAAGGGACGGCACCGCCTTGCGGGAGCAAGGTGCCGTTCCAAAACGCAAAAAGAGACCCGGCCCAGAGGGTTGCATAGCTATTTATCATCCAGCACACTAGTGAGCAGGTCTTTTCACGCAAGTTCTAGAAAGGGTTAATCAGGTTTTCCCTCATACAGGCTCTAGGATTGAATTTCTTGCAGAAGCTTTTCTTGTTTCTGAAAATGGAGAGTTGCAGAGTAGTCGCATGCTTTCGCTCGAACGACTTTCCCTCCGACTTGGAACCGACGAGGAATCTCCTCTCTTGCTTTCCGACATCTCGTGCAAATTCAAAAGGGGGGAATTCGTCGCCATCATCGGCCCGTCAGGTTGTGGCAAGAGCACTCTGCTCAAGATGATCTCGGG
>CAIJRY010000226.1 GCA_903823215.1 uncultured Spartobacteria bacterium | reverse complement strand
TGGAAACCAACGCTGGCAGGAGTATCTTGCTAGACACAACGAGTATGGGGGATCCAGAGCAAATCGATAATATTGAGCCATTTCCCTCGGTTCCTCGTGCGCCGATGCCTTCCAGTCAACATCGGGAAGGTGAAATTGATCGAGAGTCATCTACCATACTATCTGTTCGGCACAGTCTAACCCCAGTCAAGGCCATGAAGGTGCAATATTGGCACCAAGGGGAGCAACCCGAGCCCGCTTGGAAACCTGGTGCCCCTGTCAAAAAATCAAATCATGCAAAAAGGGCAGATCAGTTGAGTTTGCTTCTTATTGTCTGTGCATTGCTGCTTGTCGGTGCTGTTGCTGTTACTCTTCATTTTAGCGGGAAGCGTTATTTTTTCACCACTGATGAATCCAAAAAGGGTGGTACGGCCACGGTTGATTTTTATCAAGGCAATCACACATTCTCCCAAAAAGTGGCCGAAGAAAAAGCAGCCAAATTAGATCAGGGACACCAGATCCATGGAATTTCGACGGTGAACGATGATCTGGAGGTTCCTCTGAGTGAACAGATGAATTCGATGAGCGAAAAAATGAAACAAATGCGCTCTGTAAAACAAGCGGATGAGCCTGCTCCTCCCGCACACGATACCGGTCCAAAGGTTGATCTATCACCTCTTAAACCGACCAAGGATGCCAACTTTCAGTCTCCTCTCGAATTCAACAATACTCTTCCCAAGGTTTTGCAGAAGAGACCATAACGGGAGGTGCATTATCCTCTGGCGGTGGGCGTGTGCTAAGCTTTAAGGTTTCGCCCGCATGAACAAACCGAGGTCAGCCAGAGCTACGTATGAGGGGAGATGGATTTTTATCGTCATTCTTCTTGCGAGTATCGGAGCGGACTTTCTTCATTTCCATCTTGTCCTATTGTTGAGCGTCGCGATGTTTGCATTCTGTCTCTGGTTCTTCCGTGATCCCGAGCGAGTACCGCCTGCCGATTATTCACTGGCAGTCTCCCCGGCTGATGGGACAGTGACGCTGGTTGATGAGGTGGAGGAGGAGCAGTTCTTTAAGAAGAGGATGAAGCGCATCTCCATCTTTCTTTCTGTATTTGATGTCCATGTCAATCGATCTCCAATTGATGGCGACGTGTTATTTACCGAGGGCAGGGGAGGTCTCTATCTCGATGCGCGCAAGCCCGAAGCTTCCAGATTGAATGAGAGTCTCTTTTGGGTCATTGGTTTCGAAGATACACTGAATCAAGCCGTTGGAGTGAAGCAGATTACAGGAGCAATCGCCCGACGGATCGTTCCATGGGCTGGGTTGGAGGAGACGCTTATTCGAGGAGAGCGCTTTGGGATGATCCGTTTTGGATCGCGCACTGATCTTTATATTCCGCTTGATGCCGAGGTGCTCGTTGCTATCGGGCAGAAAGTCAAAGGGGGCGAAACCGCTATCGCTAGAATCGTTGGTTTAATAAGTCAGTCCTGATTTGTCATGAATCGTCACGAACCAAAGATCTATCTCCTTCCCAATTTGATGACAGCGGGAAATCTCTTCTGCGGGTTTGCCGCTGTGCTCAAGATTATCGAGGCTGCCCTGCTCAACAACAATGGGGATCCCGTTGCCCATAGCTATCACGAAGCTCTAGCCTTTATTCTTGGAGCCTGTGTTTTTGACCTTCTGGACGGACGAGTGGCGCGACTTGGAGGCCACGAAAGCCCCTTTGGTCGGGAGTTTGATTCGCTGGCTGATGTGGTTTCCTTCGGATTGGCGCCTGCGTTGCTAGTCTATCAGATCGTACTGAAGGACTTTCACCGCACGGGTTGGGTGATTGCCTTTGTCTATCTTCTCTGCGGAACCCTGAGACTTGCGCGATTCAATTGCATAGCAGCTCTGCCAAAAGAAGAGGATGAGATCAAACAACATTGCAATGAGTTTATCGGTTTTCCAATTCCGGCAGCAGCAGGACTGATAGCCTCGCTTACGCTTTTCATGCTCTGGCTGGAGGAGGGTGAAAGGACGATCGGTCGATGGAAATTTGCCCTGCCTGCCCTCCTTCTTTTTCTCTCCTTCATGATGTTCAGCCATGTTAGATACCCAAGTTTCAAAGGGCTGAGCTGGCGCACCCAGCGTTCGCTTCCCCGCTTTCTCCTCATTATTGTTGTACTGGTCTTTGCCGGCCTGAATTATGAGTGGATGCCGGCCATACTTTTTGTGACCTTCTTACTTTATGGATTTATCCGCCCGCTTCTTTCACGGCCCATGCGCGCGGAAATCGAGGATGAAGCGGATATGAAAACGGATGAATAACCGGGTTTTCCTATCGCAGCAGATTTCGATTCTTCCAGAGATAGGCAAGGCCCGAGTAGATGGTCAATGTGATGGTGATAGCGATTAGGAAAGGGCCGATCTTCACCCAGAGAAATCGTAGCCAGAGAGTTTCATCACCGAATAGATCTCCGGCTGCAAGCAGCATCAGAAAGAAGATGATGGTGATGAGTTGCCAGGCGGTTTTATGCTTTCCCAAAGGATCTGCAGGAAGGATGACCCCCTGTCCTGCGGCAAGCTGCCGCAGGCCCGTGATCAAAAATTCCCTTGTAATGATGGTGATGACGGCCCAGGAAGGGAGCGCTCCCAGTGGGATCAGACAGATCAAGGCGGAGGCCACGAGGACTTTATCAGCCAAAGGATCCATGAGTTTTCCAAAATTTGTGATCTGATTGAGGCGGCGTGCGAGATAGCCGTCGAGCCAGTCTGTGAGCGATGCAGCAATAAAGAGCAGCAGGGCGACGACATCACCCCAGTGCGTGCTGCTGGTTAGGAAGCCGACAAAGAGCACTGTCAAAAAAAGCCTGCCGAGTGTAAGACGGTTTGGAAGGTTCATCTGCGGAAAGTATTCAGAAAAGGAGTAAAGGGCAGATCACGATTGCCAGCCACCATTTAACGGAGATAAGGTTTCTGTTCATTTCGGACAATCTGAAACTCTAAAAATTCTATGAGCACACAACTAAGCGACATCGGTTTAATCGGACTAGCCGTCATGGGCGAAAATCTTGTTCTCAACATGGAGAGTAAGGGCTTCTCGGTGAGCGTTTATAACCGGACTATTGCTGTGACGGAAAAATTTGCCGAAGGAAGGGCCAAAGGTAAGAACATCTATCCAGCCCGGACGCTGGAAGATTTTGTCTCCTCCCTTGCCAGACCTCGCAAGGCGATGATCATGGTCAAGGCTGGTGCCCCTGTGGATGCCGTGATTGATCAACTGGTGCCCCTGCTTGAGAAGGGGGACATCATCATTGATGGAGGTAACAGTCTCTGGACCGACACCCAACGTCGTGAGAAGGCGCTCAAGGAGAAAGGTCTGCATTTTGTTGGAACTGGTGTTTCCGGTGGGGAGGAGGGAGCACTCAAGGGCCCATCAATCATGCCGGGTGGTTCCGAAGAATCATGGAAATTTGTCGGGCCGATTTTTCGCAAGATTGCTGCGATTGTGGATGGAGAGCCCTGCTGCCGCCACATGGGACCCGACGGTTCTGGTCATTATGTGAAGATGGTGCACAACGGTATCGAATATGGCGATATGCAGCTTATCTGTGAGGCTTATGCGATTCTGAAGGCTACCATCAACCCGTCAGCTGACGAGTTTCACAACATCTTTGCCGAATGGAACTTGGGCGAGCTTAATAGCTACCTGATCGACATTACGGAAAAAATCTTTACAAAGATGGACCCCGAGACCGGTAAACCGATCGTCGATTTGATCCTCGACAAGGCTGGACAGAAAGGGACTGGCAAATGGACAGTAGGCAATGCCGTAGAGCATGCCGTGGTACTCTCGACGGTGAATGCCGCTGTCGAGGCCCGTATTCTTTCTTCGCTCAAGGATAAACGCATTGCCGCCGGAAAAATTCTACCCGCTCCGGAGATCAAGCCTTTTAGTGGGGATCGCCAGCGTTTGATTGATTCCGTCCGCGACGCACTCTACGCCAGCAAGATCGTCAGCTATGCTCAGGGACTCGATCTTCTAGGAACTGCCGGCCGCTTTTATGGCTGGAATCTCAATTTTGGTGACATCGCCACAATCTGGCGTGGAGGATGTATCATACGTGCCCATTTCCTTAACCGTATCAAGGAGGCCTACGAGCGTGATCCGGCCTTGGAAAACCTGCTTCTTGATCCTTTCTTCACGGAGATTATCACCAAAACGCAGGCCAACTGGCGTCATGCTGTCATCACTGCTGTCGAACAGGGGGTTGCGGTTCCTGCCTTCAGTGCAAGTCTTTCGTATTACGATAGCTATCGCTGTGAACGTCTCCCTGCCAATCTGCTTCAGGCTCAGCGTGATTTCTTCGGTGCACATACCTATGAGCGCATCGACAAGCCTGCCGGGGAGTTCTTTCATACGGAGTGGCTCGCGTAAGCGGTTAAAGAATAAAAACAGGAAACATGGGCGGTTGATTTTAGATGCTTGTTGGATGATGTTCCCCGCTCACGGATTGATCGGCCTATGCCTCACCCAATAAAAGCGCGTCTCGCTTGTTTGGCTGCGGACCTTCGGGTTTTTCTGCGGAAAAACTTCAATGCACTTCCAAGATGTTTATTTCCCCTTGCTCAAGCCCCAACCTACCCTAACTTGATACCCTGATGCTGACTCTCTCTCGGTGGTTCATTTTGTTGGTTCTTCTGATTCTTCCAACGTTGGTAAGCGCATCGGTTTCTGATTCCTTGAAATCATTGATCGGCGGTGGGGATTCTGGAAACAAGGATTCCGGAAACATGACCCCTTCGGATTTTGAGCGCATGGCGATGCAGATTCGGGAAAAGGCAATCCAGCAGACGCGCCCACCCACGGTGAGTATTGCCACCGCACCTGTCATTGGTTTTGGGAAATATCCCTGGCACCGGAACATCATGACCACCATTTTCTGGATCGGAGAACGGCCCACGGCCCGCAATCCTGTTCCCAATAACCGAAGTGCCTGGGATGCAAATTGGGCGCGCAACTACGGAGGATATGACAATCCGGACCAAAGATGGCGGCGGAATTTTATCCCGATTGGTTTTACACCCCGGCAAAATCCCTTCTATGTGGCTCTTCCTTACTGTGATGTCACACATGGAAACACCAAACCGGAGGCAAGTCGTGTGATTCCTTGGTTTCGGGATTGCTTTGTCAAACAGGGAAAGTCTGTTCTTAAGGGGCGCTGGATAGCAATCCACCACGCGGGACGCACCTGTTTTGCCCAGTGGGAGGATTGCGGCCCATTCCGCACCGATCATTGGCAATATGTTTTTGGGAACGGAAGTGTGATGCCAAGACCCAATCTGAACCGTGGAGCAGGACTCGATATCTCTCCTGCTGTGCGTGACTACCTACTAATGGAGAAAAATGACATCACGGACTGGAAATTTGTTGATTCCGCGAGCGTTCCCGATGGTCCCTGGAAATATTATGGAGATAACAATACCTTTGCCCTGCTGAGAAAGGGATCAAATCTCTACGAACAAGACCGCAATAATGCCAAACGATCGCCTAGCTTGAATAGTTATACGCGCCCAAGTACATCGGCGCTTCCTCTTGGAGGATCTCCTGTTGGAGTGCGGGCTACGCCCCCTTTCGCCAACTAAACGTATTTCCTAAGGAGCCTGTGAATGGGAATCTACCCTCCCCATTTCAGGGGAAAGAGATGATGGCAACAATTCGATCTTCGACACCAAGAGTAATATTCGACGAAGTGCCAGACATCAGGGAATGATCCTGTTACAGTGTTATTGATGGATCAGCAGCTAGAGATATTTATCAATCGGGAATGGACTGCTGCGTGGGCGGATCATCTGCTGGCCTTTCTTTCCAATTACAGTGCATGGGCACCATGGCTGCTCGGTCTTATCGTACTGGCTGCCATTTTTGGAAATTTCAAACTCCGGGTAGCATTGCTGACTGCGGGATTGGCCATCGGTCTCTGTGACGGGATCGCCGTGAATCTTCTCAAGCACGCAGTTGCCCGTCCTCGGCCGAGTCAGGTTGAGCCCGGGGTACGCTTTGTCGAAATGGGGGCAGCTCCCGCACACTTTCCCAAGATCGCGGGACTTTTTTCCGAACCGAAGGTGAATTATCCTCATGGGATGGAAACTCCTGAGATATCAGGAATGCTGATCTCTGAAACGGTGACAGGTCATTCGTTTCCCTCTGGCCACGCGGCGAATAACATGGCAGTGGCCACTGTCCTGATACTCTTCTACCCCCGCAGAGGCTGGCTCTACCTGCCGATAGCCCTTGCGATCTGCTATGCGCGCATCTACACAGGGTCGCATTGGCCACTTGATGTCGCGGCGGGAATTATTCTCGGGATTATGGGCGGACGGCTTGCGGTCTGGATCGTTCAACTTCTCTGGTGGCGTTGGGGAAACAAATTTCTTCCTGTTCAGTTTGCGCAATTTCCGAATCTCCTTCATGAGTAAGAAAAATTTAAAGAAAGTATCCTTGGGGCATATCCCGATGCTCGCCCTTTGGATTGGAGTCTGGGGATTGGCGATCTTACGCCTTTGGGTGTCATGGTTGGGTTCCCTGGAGGAATCGGAAGCCATCCTGATATCATGCGCGGCGCACCCTGCCGGAGGGTATGTGGAGGGTCCATGCGGCATGCCATTGCTCTACACACTGCTGTTATGGCTCCACTCCCTGTTCTCGGACGCTACCCTACTTCACTCCATCCGTTGGATTTCACCGATTTCTTCAGTGCTCTTATCATACTGTGTCTGGAAAATCGCCCGCAGGATAACCGCCCGTCGCCCCGCCGTCGCTTTCTGGTCTGTCGTGGGGGTGAACTTTCTACCGTGGGTTAATCTTGCCTCTCTGGTCGCTGATGGGGCATTGGTGACGGCTTCTATTCTTCTCCTTGCCATTATTACAGGATGGAATGCGGTGGAGCCAAACAAGGAAGAAAGTGGAAGATCCCCGCTGCTTCCGTGGATTCTCTTTGGAATCATACTCGCCCTGGGAACCCTCTTTTACTACCCCATCGGTTTTCTATTACCGATTGCGATGTTACTCTATTTGCGATTGCACGGAACACAGCATTTCCCTTGGAGAGGGGTCTTGTGTGCCTTCGGATTGCTGACACTCGGTTGGATCATCCCCATTTCATGGAACGCCCGACATGACTGGATCCAGTGGAGCAGTGTGGCAAGGTCATTCGATTGTTATCTCGTTTATGGACTCAATGTCTCCCTATCCCTATGGATCACACTTTCAGCCCTAATCGTTCCCCCTCTTGTACTTCTGGCTTCTTCGGGAATCTGGTGGAGGAGAGGGATGATCTTTCTTCTCATCTTAGCGGGTGCATCGAGTGTTGTGGTACTCATCATGCCAGACAAAATCATCCTCTCGGGTCTTCCGTCACCGAGAGGAGTGAAAGAGGTAGGGGAACTGGCCCACGAGATTGTTGCCTTGCGAACCCAGAGGAGAGATCTTTCTGGTAAGGAACCCATACTGATTGCCTCCACGCCGGGACTTGCCTCCCTGCTGGGTGAAAAAATTAACACTGGATATGACGAATTGCAGGGAGCTCCTCCTGTTTTTGTGGCTGAGTCACCAAGTCTTAACAGTTCGTATTCCCTCTGGCCGAGTTATGCGGATGCCCTTGTCCCGGCGGCAAAAGACATCCTCTACACCGAGGAAAAAACTGTCAGTCCATTTCTGGGACGGAAAGCCTTCTACATCACCACCGAGGCCGCCAATGAACTCCCCCAGACCATCACGGGTGCATTCAATGCAGTCGGATTGCTCAAGGAAGTGCCCCTACTCAAAAACGGAAAACCTGTGACGGTGAGGATTTATCAATGCGATGGTTATCGTGCCTTGGCTTTGTAGAGAGGTAATACCAAGTATCAATAGAAATTGCACTTAGCGGCAAAGGAGTTTTGGCGAATGACAAGGCGGAAGACCGAGGGTTATCTGAAGATATCCCGAGGGATGACAACGACACCCCTTGCGAAGGGAACCAGCCTATCCCCGTCGCCGAATTGTGATACGCTTGAGCTTCGCCTCGATTTTTTCGCTCTCCGTCATCAGTTCAGGATCTTCGCGATGGGCGTTGTGAACCAGTCTGCGGTCGTAGGAGTTTAGCGGCTCTGTCTCGATGGGACGGCCATATTGACGCACAGCATCTGCAAGTTGCTGAATACGGTGAAGGAATGCATCATCACGCATGGAACGGTGATGCTCGACATCAACGATGACCCGTTGGGCTTCATGGTTCTGTGCAAACAGCAGGCGGTTTACCAAAAACTGAAGACTGTCCAATCGCTCTTCCCTCCGTCCGATCAGGGTCGCCGGATCATTTGTTCTGATCTGGAGAATGAGGTGCCCGTCCTTGTCCTGCTCCTCGATCTCCACAAAGAAACCGAGGTGACCCAGAATCGTATCGAGGATTTCTTTGGGGGAGTTCATCGCTCGAAAAATTAAAGGTGTTTTAGATCAACGCTTGCGACTGCTGCCAGTCCCTTTGCCGCCGTTGGATTTGGGTTTCACAATCTTTTCCAAAGTGGGAAGGGGTTGATTGCGTGTGTAGTACAACTGCGCAATAGAGAAGAGATTCTGTGTTGTCCAGTAGAGAGCAAGACCGGAGGCATAATTATAGGCAAACGAAAGGAAGATCACTGGCATGAAATACATCATCCGTTGCTGGACGGCGTCGCCGCTCTTGGGGGAAATCGCCATTTGCCATAGCATCGTGCCCGCCATGATGATCGGAAGCAGATTGATGGGGAATCCCATGAAATGGGCGATCGTATCAGGCTGGGAGAGATCGTGAATCCAGAGGAAGTGGCTGTTGCGCAGTTCAATGGCACTGCCAAGCATGGAGTAAAATCCGAAGAAAATGGGAATCTGGACGAGCATCGGCAGACATCCTCCGAAAGGATTCACGCCGTACTGCTTGTAGAGCTTCATTAGCTCCTCGTTCATCTTGGTGGGATCGTCCTTATACTTCTCGCGCAGTTCGGTCATCTTCGGGGAGAGAAGTTGCATCCGCTTCATCGAGGAAGTGGCCTTGTTCTGAAGGGGCCAAAGGGCTGATTTTATCAGTATAGTCAGCACGATGATCGCGGCTGCATAGCTGCCCAGCAGGGGCTTGAGCTGATTCATTGCCCAGAGAAGTCCTTCTGAGACCAAATGAAAGATGCCGAAATTCATCACTTTCTGCTGGTCATCGCTCAGCTTGCTGAGTGCCGTGAAATCCTTGGGTCCGATATAGATTGAATAGTGACGGGTGATTTTCTCCCCTGGCGCGAGGCTGATCGGCCCGATACCGAGTCCACCCGTGACACCGTAAACCGCCTGACCATTGGCAGCTGCGGCCGCACTCAATGCCTCATATCGGCGAGCCCAAATGCCAGTTCCCGGCTGATCCTTCTGGGCGGTGATGATCGTGGTGAAATACTGACTCGTGACGGCAGCCCAGAGAACAGAAGAGTCGGATTGTGAATAGAGTTCCCGCGCGGCACGGGTCTCAATGCCGATCAGGGGAATCTTGCCTGCCTCAAACCAGCTGACATTGATGGAATTCATCTTCCCGTCCTTATACCAATCAAAGCAGGTGTAGGTGGGGAGATCATTGATATGAACCGGAGCTTCTCCTCCGGCGGCGATGCTGTAGTTGGGGAGAGCCAGGGGAGTCGTGCCGTTGTTCTGAAATGTGAGATCCAGCGCAACAAGATATTCTTCGGGAGATCCGACAGTCTGCGGAAGGGTGAAGCTCTTGGTAATGGAGAGTCCGTTTGGTGCGGAGAGGGCGAACTGAGTGATCGCCTTTTGCTTATCGGATTGCATCGTGAAGCCACCGATAGGAACGCCATTGGAATCACATAGTGCGCCGATTGGAATGCCTGTGTCTTTATTCAGATGAAGGCTTTGCAGATTGGCTCCCAGATGGAGGAAGAGAGTGACTCCCTCAATCCCTCCGGTGTTACCCGCGAAGAGATATTCTGCACGGCTGGTGTCGAGCGTTTCCCGGCGTGAGGAAAGCTCGGGAAATGCCTGTGGTGACTTCGAATTCCCTGAAACCGATACCAGGGATATGATAGGGAGAGGTGTTGCTGTAGTAGTGACAGCATTGGTGATGGAAGTCTTGGCAGTAGATTCGGTTTTGAGTTTCGCCGCTTTTTGAGCCTC
>CAIJRY010000225.1 GCA_903823215.1 uncultured Spartobacteria bacterium | reverse complement strand
CTGGATGTCGTGCTAGAAGTGCCGCCTGACAAAATCGACCTGCCAACATGACGTGTATCACTACCATCGTTCCGATTACGAGCGCGATACCCAAGATCCTCTGCATGGGTTGATTGGGCATCATTCTGATGGCTGGAGTGGGGCGGAATATCATGTAGTGAATGCCTCCAATGTCACGCGCATTGATGAAATCAGCTTCCAGAAGAACCCCATACAAAAAAGCATAACTAGTAAAATCAACCTCGATTGTTGGAAATCGTGTTTCCCATTGAAAAGGAACCGGCCACACTTTTAGCAACACACTAAATTTTTCACACAATGCTGTATCGAAGAGCCCATAGATGATCGAATCAGAATCAAACCCAGTTTGCCGAACGACATTGCCGATGCCTCTTCTGGCACTAACTCGCTCCTTGGCCGGAACTCCTGAAGTTTTATCCTCCAGATAATAAGGAATTGCTTGAGAATAGGTCAGGGAGGGAGATGAGTTCCCACGAGCGACTAACAAAGAGGCCAGAAAATCAGGAGACCAAAAGTCATCGTCTGCCAGCCAGATAAAAAGAGGAGCAGTCGCCTGACCAAGCACGAAACGAAAATTCCAAAAAGCCCCTCGGTTTTTTTCGTGATAAAAGATTTTTGCATCAGGGTATTTTTCTCTGAATTTCTCAATGACCCTGCGGACATCGGGGTTGGAACTGCAGTTATCGCTGATCAGAATCTCAAGATTCTGTATGGTTTGGCTCGCAACCGAGTCCAGCGCGTACTTCAGCAACTCCGGCCGCTCGTAGGATAATATCCCGACAGAGATAAGGGGGGAAGTGTCAGGAGAACTCATGAGAAAAGGCTGATTGCACTAAAGTGAATGATAAAGAGTGTGGAGGGTGATAGCAGAGAATGATTTTAACCACATAAGGCACCCGTAACAAAACTCCGACTGGCAGGAGGAGGTTGGACTGTGCAGCAGCACAGCCCGATGAGGGCGAACCGAGCTGGAGCGAGCGAGTTCCAATGTGAAGCAATGGCCTGGCAAGGCTAAAAGCACAAACGGAAGAGAGGATGAAGAGCAAAGGAAGCTGTTTAGATTTTGTGACTTTTGTGGTTAAATTCCTCACTCCTGATCGTCTTGCCAGCCCATTGCTACGCGTCCATTGAGGGGGGTAATTTCTCTCGTTGCCTCATTCGCAGGAAAACCTGCCTCCTTTACCCATCCGTGTTTATTTCCATGTTCTGGGAAACCGGGCAGGAGAACAGGAAGCGCGGGAAGAGGTGGGAAGCGAATCCGCTTTTAAACTCACTGATGGAAATTTCTTTTTCGCTCGGGGCGGGTTGATCACTCGGGAATGCCCTCTGTCCGATCTTATACCAAGAAATTCCCCGGCGCTTGAACTCTTCAATCGCTGCAAACTGCACGACATGGCCAAGGGGTTTCTGAAAGAGATCGCGGTCATAGGCAGCTACCGCATAGAGCGCTTCATCACGGGTCAGGGAGAAGAGTCCTCCGCCGACCATCCGCCCCCCTCCATCACGCAGATAAATCAAGATATTTGCCTTTTCATCAAGATGAATCCGTTGCAACTCCCAACTCTCCTCGCTGCGCGTTTTTTTCCCAGAGACTTGCAGATGGAGGTTGATGAATTCACGCCAAGTGGATTCATTGCCAGCTTCGAGAAGATGAACACTCCATTGTTTCAGGCCCGAAGAGACAAGCGATTTGTAACTCTTTCGGAAACCGCTCTTGATCGTTGCAAGGTCAGGTTGCAGATCCAGATAAAGATCGTGACCGACTCTGCACGATACTCCTCGCCGCATCAGTTCGCTGTGCCAAGAACCAAGCCCAAGTTCATTGGAGAAGAATTCAGCACTCTGCCACTCTGCCAATCCCTCGTCACGGGCCAACCTTTCGACAAGATCCAGACATCCCCTGGTCACTCTCTTACGAACCACACTGGGAACATCCGCGCAGAAAAGAGGTGGAAGAGTGGGCAATCCGTGGGAATTATAAAATCTTCCCCCCTCCTTTTCCGCTTGGCTCAGTGGCCAAACCGCACAGGGATGATTATTCCAGAAAATCACCAAGGAGAGATCCTGCCACTTCCCTCCATGACCCACTTGATAGGCAAGTTGGTAATCCATACTTTGAGAGGTGTAGAGAACAGGGATGTAGGGACATCGAGCAATCGTCTCATCCCAGCGTTCAGGCCTAGCAGAACGAAAGACGAGGGACTCCCCTATCAGAGAGGAGGCCAAATTCTGGAAATCAGTTGCCATGGAGAATGAGGAGGAACCAATCAAGTTAACATTATGTCTTTTGTAACTTCTGGAGTTAAAAGTAATGCTTGATAGTTGCGCTTATCCGACCTGTTTCTTCCTTCTTCCTTTTTCATGCTCCATGTTCAACCGAGAAGATCCCAACTACATGGAGTGCCGCGTTTCACATCGCGAGTAATTTTTTTCCCAATGAAGATCCCAATGAACTTTGGAGGAAGGCCCAATCCAGGACGAATAGCCCGCAAGTTTTCCTGAGTGAGGACATCTCCCTCCTTGATGTCCTGAACAACATAGAGTGATCGACGGTATTGGAGGGATTTTTTCTCGTCTTCGGTAGGGCCATAACGAATTTTTCCCAACCCCTGCCACGCACGCTCAGTTTCAAGGATAAGTTGCGACATCTCGTCCGGTTCCATGGAAAATGCACTATCCACCCCGCCATCGCCACGGTTCAGCGTAAAATGTTTTTCAATGACCGTGGCTCCTAGAGCTACACTCGCAACAGAAACTCCAACTCCCATGGTGTGATCAGATAGTCCCACCTCACATTGAAAAAGCTCCCGCATGTGGGGAATCGTCAGGAGGTGCGTATTCTCGGCGGTGGCCGGGTAGGTGCTGGTGCATTTCAAAAGAATCAGATCTCGACACCCTGCCTCACGAGCGGCACGAACTGTTTCATCCAATTCTGTCGCCGTTGCCATACCTGTCGAAATAATCAACGGTTTTCCCGTGGCTGCCACATGCTGGATCAGAGGAATATCCGTATTCTCAAAAGAAGCAATTTTGTAGCATGAAACATTCAGGCTCTCGAGGAAATTTACTGCTGTTTTATCAAAGGGGGAGCTAAATGGAA
Organism: uncultured Spartobacteria bacterium; assembly: GCA_903823215.1. Lineage (GTDB taxonomy): Bacteria > Verrucomicrobiota > Verrucomicrobiia > Chthoniobacterales > UBA6821 > UBA6821. The sequence continues at coordinate 6,208 of CAIJRY010000225.1, read as the reverse complement.
TCATCCCCAACATGCGAGCACGATCAAAGATCGGCTTGTGCCATTCCCAGGGGGTGGAGGCTTGTGCATAAAGCTGATAGAGTGAGATTCCTGTCCAGAGACTCTTGGGGTCGCTAATATGAAACTCTCCCTCATCCAGATCAATCGTCATCGTGTCGGGAGTATAAGTCTGAATCTTGAGTGCATGGGCACCCGACTTTGCAGCAACATCCACAATCTCCAACGCGCGCTCCAGCGATTGATTATGATTGCCAGACATTTCGGCAATAATGAACGGTTTATGGTTTATACCTATTTGAAATGAACCTATCTTCATGATTAAATATTCGTTGAAAGTCTTTCAAACGAGAACCCAAAAGCATTTTTTCCAATAATATCCCACTGATTAAAACCGAGTTTTTGAAAAATACCGATAGAGACTCTGTTCTCTTTTTTAACTTCTGCAACAAAGCGGCCAGCATATGATGGATTTACCGAAACAACTTGGGCAATCATCTTCGTGCCAATTCCCATGCCTCGGAACTGACGGGCGACAGAATAACTAATGGTTTTTTGGCTTTCAATTCCTTCCAATCGGACTTGCCCGACTGCTCCATATTTGGACTCAAAGATTAGCAACTTAGTCTTGAGATTTTCGATTCTACTGTTAAACCATATTTGATGATCTTCCCAAGATATTGGCTTGGAATTAAAAGCATTACGACGCACTTCAGGATCGTTTGCCCAATACCAATAAAGTTTGGAGTCTGCCAAAGTTGCCTCTCTGTGGGTAAGTTTTATTTCGGATAACTGGCCAATGAGCAAAGCAGTTACATCATTCACTCCATCACACGGCACCATCTCGATACCGGTTTTGGCAATCTCTACAACGTCCTTTGGATTCTCAATCAACCGCATTACTGCGGATTGAATACGATTTGGCAGCGATCTTTCATCTCCACCAAGACTCATAATCGCCCCCCTATAGTTTAGATCAGTCGTAGATCCAATCTGATTTTTAGCGATGGGAATAACGATGCAAGGTAATCCTAGACAGCAGCGTTCCCAAGTCGTGCTTCCACCAGCTCCAATGGCAAGGTCTGCTGCACACATCAACTCTGCCATATTGATGGCCTGAATATGCAGCATCGTCCTAGGACGAGTCTGAACAAGCCTCTTTATTTTCTCCCTGTTCGGATTCTGCGATCCGATAACTACATCCACCTGCAAGTGAAGCAGCTCGAATTCTGAAAGTGCCTCGATGGCCATCCCCGTAAAGTTTTCTGGATCTGATCCACCTAAGAAGACAAGGATGCGTTTTACCTCTCCCGAGCGTTCCCTGAGATGTTTTCTGCATTCCCTAAACTCCCTTCTAAGCAACGCATACTTGGGACTCAGCAATTTGGTGCATGATGGAGGAATGAGTTTATCATAGCGCCTCTCTCCATCTACAAAGAAGTTTTGGTCAAGCAGAAGGTCGGAGTCGTGACGGCGATCAGCAAGGTCATCGATGACCATTATTTTGGAGACATAAGGTCGCAGGATATTTTCCCAATCTTCATCGAGTCCATAATGATCCACAATTAGCCAATCGGGCCTTATGCTGCTGAATGCTTCGATGGTTTCCTCGGCATCTCTTTGCTGAGAGACCGCGAGCCAGGAAGTATATTCTGAGCGTGAATCATGATGCTTTTCGATGGTCGCTCCAAGAGCATCCACTCCAGGCAGCTCATGACAACGAAACCTTTTTTTCCGAATCAGTTCATTGAGATTTCCCGGATGCGCACGGGTGACAAAATTCACCACCGCTCCGGCATCACGAAGTTCCTCAGCAAGAGTCAGGCATCTCATGATATGACCGGTGCCCATCCTCGTAGAGCTATCGGCACGGATGAAGATGTTTGTCCTCATTAATTTAATCTCTTGAATCCCCCGTGGCAGACGGGTCCCTTGAGCATGCTCATCACATCCCTCCCCTCCTCACATTCTTTGATTTGATTAAAAATCGGATCAAGGGCTCCAAAGTAACCTTCGAGCACGTTGCTTGCATGTTCAATGCAAACATAGATACTGTTCCCAGCCAGATACCCCTTAGCCATCATTTCTTGGGTGATGAGTGTTTTGTAAGCAAGTGCTTTGAAACTTTGAAAAGTGAATCCAGTTAGGGAGGGCAATCCCCAGTGCTCGATTTTGAGATCATGCTTGTCGGCGAGTTGCTGCCAACGCTCTCGGATTTGCAGTCCGGTCTTGGTGATCGTCTCCCAGGACTGAATGCGTTCCATGACCTCCAGCGTCTTCAACCCGGCAGTGGGTCCGATGCGTTCAGTCCAGAAGGTGCTGCTAATAAAGGTGGATTGCGCGGCCTCCATGACAGCGCGTTTGCCGATGGTGGCGGTGATGGCGTAGCCATTTCCGAGAGCCTTACCGAACATGGCCATGTCCGGCTCCACGCCATACTTCTTGTGCAGTCCGCCGAATGTTTCACGAAAACCCGAGGTACATTCGTCAAAGATCAGCACAATGCCACGATCTGTCGCAAGTTGGCGAACCTTGTGCAGGAAGTTGTCTTCCGGGCCTTTGTTCCTAACAACTTCCATTTTGATGACGCCTATGTCCTGGGCATTCACCAGCGCCTCCAATTCTGAAAAATTATTGTAATTAAAGGGAAATGCCGTTCCTCGGAGGTTGCGGGGCACACCTTTGGGTTCCAGTCCCGGAAGCAGGTGGCCATCGAGGCTTTTGTCGTCACCAAGATTCGCTGAGAGATACCAGTCGTGCCATCCGTGGTAGCCGCAAATGGCAACCTTGTCCTTCCCAGAGGCCGCTCGGGCAATGCGGATGGCAATCGCGTTAGCCTCGCCACCTGATCGGGCGAACCGAACCATGTCAGCCCAGGGATGGAGCTCGACGAGCTTTTCCGCGAGGTAAACTTCCTCGGGACAATTCAGGGTGGACATATTGCCAGATTGAACCGTCTTCATCACGGCCGCATCCACTTCCGGATGTCCATAGCCGAGAATATTCGTGCCGATGCCCATGATGGACATGTCGATATATTCCCTGCCATCGAGATCCCAGAGCTTGCATCCCTTCGCCTTGCTGAAATAGGCGGGCCATTGATCAGGCAGGAACATTTCCGCTCTTTTGGAGAGGAGCATATTTCCTCCCGGTATAACCCGCTTCGCTCGCTTCCAGAGCTTTTGACCGGTTCCAAGAGCTGCTCCTTCGTTGCGAACGAGCTGCTGGTTGGTATGAAACAGGGATGGTTGTGCATTTCTAAGTTCCATAATTTCACTCCATGGAAAATCTGTGCGAGGGGCGAAATGCGCAAAGATCTCAGCGACGACTTCCAGATCCTCCGGTTCGTCAACCGTCCAACGTTCCTGAGAACAGTCAATTTCTCCGGCCACATGGGAAGTGGTGAATTGCCCCGACTCTCGCAGGTAGGGTGTCACATGTTCACGATGTGCTGGTGCCGTTGCCTCAACTGCGGCCTGCTCAAGTGCACGGAAGGAGAAGACCTCACAGTCTAGGCCATCAGGATACGTGGGAGGTATCGCATTACTCAGATAGTCCACGCCAGAATTTTTGAATTGACGGACACACTCATCAACCAACGCCGGGTCTATCAGGGGACAGTCGCCGGTGATGCGGATAACAACATCGGCGGAAAACAATTTGGCAGTTTGGTAATACCGATCCAACACATCGCTTTCACTCCCTTGATGGCAGCGATAGCCGAGGCTACGGACATGATCCACCAAGGGCTGATTGAGGGGATCTTCTGAGGTGGCAACAACGATTTCATCCACTTCCTCCGCACGGGAAAGTCGGGAGAGCAAAATTTCAATCATCGGCCTACCCCCGATGAGTTTCATCACCTTACCGGGAAGTCGCGTGGAACCCATGCGGGCCTGGACGATGGCAACAACTTTCATCAGTGTATCCATCGTGAGGGATTGATCAGATGTTCGTCCGTGCAATGAAGATCGGGTAATTCTTCCGTCACGGGAGTTCCAGCAGCCGTCACAAGCTCTTCAAGCTGGCCTGTGCTGACCGCGCCCACGACGACTCGGTCGATCTCTGAAAATCCAAGTGGAAAAGTCAGACAGGCTTGAATCGCAGAGATCCGATTTTCTGAGAGCCACCGGTTCCATTGATCCCAAAGATCCGACCATGGCTCAAATTTTTGCATCTGTTCCCCCTGAGACATCAATAGCACCCCTTGTAGAAAGGACGATCGGGTATGGATTTCAACTCCGGCATCCTTCAACCGCGAGAGCCAGCCGCTTGTCTGTAATCGCCGATCGATCAGGTTGAATGGGGCCTGGACGAGATCCACAGTAAACTTTGTATTGATGGATTCCAACTCGTCCGGTGAATAGATGGAAATTCCGATTTTTTGAACCTGGCCGCTATTTTTCAAATTCTGTAATGCCAGGAAAAGTTCCTTTCCGTGTTTTTCCAATAACTGCATCGGCCGATGCAATAATAGTCCGTAGATAGTGTTCACTCTAAGACGGGAAAATGATGTAGAGAGCTCATTCTGGATCCAATCGCTGACATCACCGCATCCCACGGGTAGCGCTGGGAGCTTAGTGATGATTTTACACCCCTTGACTCCACTTTCTCCAAGGCAGATTTCGCTTTCTCCGTAGTCTATAGCTGTGTCAACCGTGTCGATTCCATTTGCTTCGGCCAATCGAAGCATTGCCCCTACCTCAGATCTTGGCACCTGTCCCTGTGTATTGGTGATGCCGTAGTCCATGCCGAACTGGGCTGTCCCAAGAGCCAACCTCATGAGATCAGGCATTGACGCACGACGGCAACGATACGCCCTTGTTCCTCGGTACTCAGAAGCGGATATAGAGGCAAACTGATTGCCTCAGAATAATATTTTTCAGCCTCGGGGAAGCCGCCTTTCTGAAATCCCATCCGCTCATAGTAGGGCTGGGTATGGACTGGAATGTAGTGGAGATTGACCCCGACACCCTCTGCGCGGAGGACTTCGAAAATATGGCGATGGTGCAGGGGATCGACACGAACAATGAAGAGATGGCACGCAGAAGTGACATCGCCAGGAACTTTCTGATCCCCGATGAGCAACCCTTCAAAAGCCTTTTTGTATTGCTCTGCCAAAATATTGCGGCGAGCGACAAAGGTGTCCAGTCGCTGAAGTTGGCTGAGTCCCAGAGCTGCTTGAAGGTCGGTCATCCGGTAGTTGAACCCGAGATCAATCTGCTCATAATACCAAGGTCCATCGCTCTCCCTCTCCATGCTGGATTCATCCCGCGTGATGCCATGGGTACGCAAACGGGTCAGCTTTTCATGGAGTTCAGGACTGTTGGTTACCGCCATCCCTCCTTCTCCCGTGGTAATGATTTTTACAGGGTGAAAGCTAAAAACCGTGATGTCGCTATAGCGGCAGCTCCCCACAGGACTTTCCTGATATTTTCCACCAATGGCATGGGAGGCATCTTCCAAGACTCTGAAACCGAATTCTTTTCCCAATGCTGAAATCGCTTCCATATCACAGGAAGCACCAGCCAGATGAACGGGAATAAGGACTTTAGGGAGAGGCAGAGCCGCCGCTACTACCTGCTCCAGTTTCGTCCGAAGGGCGGAAATGCTGATATTGAACGTGAGGGGGTCAATGTCCACAAAGTCAACTTTTGCCCCGCAGTAGAGGGCGCAGTTGGCCGAGGCGACAAAGGTGATCGGGCTCGTCCAGACCAGATCTCCCGGTCCCACGCCTAGGGCCAGACAGGCAATGTGCAGCGCACTGGTGGCTGAATTGACCGCCACGGCATATTCCGCCCCGCAGTACCGTGCCACGGCATCTTCAAATGCTGGAATGGCAGGGCCTTGCGTAAGGAAGTCCGAGCGCAGCACCTCAACAACTGCATCAATGTCGGCCTGGCTGATATCTTGGCGACCGTAGGGGATCATTCTGCCGCGGCAAGATGGTTCATTCGTTGAATATCGCTCACCGTCAGAAAGTGGGGGTTGCTTCCAGAATCGTATTCAAAGTCCTGCTCGACTGGCTCCCCGCATTCTCCAAGTGCATTTGGAGTGTAGCTTTCATGCCCTTCCGAAAAAACGATCGTCGGACGAATGACAAAATGATCATGAAACTGGAGCGTGAGGTGGCAATCGTCCAGAGGACACATGATCTCGTGAATCTTTTCGCCTGGTCGGATGCCGATGAGTTTCTGATCCAGTTTTGGGG
>CAIJRY010000224.1 GCA_903823215.1 uncultured Spartobacteria bacterium | reverse complement strand
GATCTCGCCGGCTACGAGTCGCGCCATCGAGACTCCATAGCAGCCGCCACCGAGAGTGCGTGCAAAGAGTCGATCCGTCGGATCGAACTGCTCCCGGTTGTAGCTGAAGGATGCATGGATCATGCGGATAGCGCCGATTTCACCCGAGCGAATGAGTTTGCGCAGCAGGTGGGTTTGCGGGTGGCAGCGATACATGAAGGCCTCCATGAAGAAAACGCCGTTCGTCTTTGCTGCGGCAATCATCGCTTCGACTTCGGCACGATTCATTCCAGCTGGTTTCTCACAGAGGATGTGTTTGCCAGCTTCAGCACATCTCAGTACCCATTCGAGATGCATCGGATGAGGCGTGTGGCGATATAGACCGCATCGACATCAGGATTAGCAAGTAGTGAGTCGTAGCTTCCGTGGAAGTATTCTGCTCCATATCGCTTTGCAAATTCGCGTGCAGGCTCTTCTGATCGACTGGCGACAGCAACAAGTTTGCCTGTGAGAGAAGTGTTCAGGGCACGGGCAAATCGGTGAGCGATTTTTCCCGTGCTCAGAATGCCCCAGCGGAGAGGTTTGGGATTCATGGGAGGAGGGTTTTTGAAGTTTTCTATTGGTTGAGGAACATTTAGACTCAACTTTTCACCCCTCAAAAGCACAATGAAAATCCGCCCCCCGCTTCTGATTCTCTGCCTGGCATTCGCCCTTCGCACGCTCTGCGCCGATGTTGTCCCTAACCCCCTCTTTACTGACAACGCAGTACTGCAGCAGCAACTTCCTCTCCCTGTCTGGGGAACGGCGGGCGATAGCGAAAAAGTCACTGTCGAGTTTGCCGGGCAAAAAGTAGAGACAGTTGCCACGAATGGGAATTGGGCTGTGAAATTGCAACCGCTTTCTGCCACAGCGACTCCTCAGACCATGACGATCCGAGGCTCCAATACGGTCACTCTGACCAATCTGCTGATCGGTGAGGTCTGGATCTGTAGCGGTCAGTCCAATATGGAACGCCAGCTTGGGCCCCGCAGTGGGCAAAAAACACTTGTAAACTGGGAGCAGGAGGCTGCCTCTGCCAACTATCCTGAAATTCGACATTTTTTAGTAAAGAACACTATCGCGACAAATCCGCTGACGACACTCACAGGTAACTGGGCTGTCTGCTCCCCGACAACCGTCACCAATTTTACTGCGGTCGGTTATTATTTTGGCCGTGATCTCTACAAGAATCTTAAAGTTCCCATTGGGCTCATTCATTCATCTTGGGGAGGGACCCCGGCTGAGGCTTGGACCCGCAGCGAGGCACTTGCATCGAATCCAATCCTCGCTCCCGTGTTAGAAAGGCAGGCAAAGGATCTTTCCACTTACCCTGAACGTCTGGCCAAGTATCAGGCTGATGAGCCGAAGCTGAAGGCTGATTATACTAATGCCTGCGCCGCTGCTCTTGCCGCCGCCAAGCCGACACCGCGACCACCAGCTCCACCACGCGATCCGCTTAAAGATTCACACGCACCCTCCGTCCTCTACAACGGTATGATCAATCCCCTCCGGCCCTATGCGATCCGCGGTGTGATCTGGTATCAGGGCGAATCCAACGGTAACCGTGCCAAGGAATACCAGACGCTTTTCCCCGTGATGATTGACGACTGGCGTGCTCAGTGGAAAGAGGGTGATTTCCCTTTCCTCTTCGTGCAGGTTGCACCGTTTTTCAAGATGGGACCCGAGATTCGTGAAGCCCAGTTCCTCACGCTGCAAAAGGCAACCAACACTGCCATGACCGTCATTACGGATCATGGTGATGCGAATGACATTCACCCTCCGGAGAAAGAGTCTGTGGGAGCGCGACTGGCACTGGCAGCACGCGCCCTGGCCTATGGGCAGGATTTGGAATATTCAGGTCCCCTCTACAAGGAGTCGAAGGTTGAAGGTAATGCCATGACGATTTCCTTCACGCATACGGGCAAGGGGCTGATTGCCAAGGAGGGCCCGTTGAAAGGATTTACCATAGCGGGTGCTGACAAAGTCTTCGTTCCGGCGGATGCCACGATTAAGAAAAACTCGGTCATTGTCTCCAGTCCGCAAGTTGCCTCACCGGTGGCTGCACGCTACGGCTGGACCAATGTACCCGATGTGAATCTTTTCAATGCCGAAGGACTTCCTGCTTCTCCGTTCCGCACTGACACCGAGTAATCCATGAGCCACCCCTTTGCTTTTCCCTACCATGCCGATCTCGGCAATGGTCGCTATCGCAACCCAATCCTCCACGCTGACTATTCCGATCCTGATGTGATCCGAGTTGGAGAGAACTATTGGATGACGGCCTCCAGTTTCAACTGCACGCCGGGACTTCCGATTCTCCATTCCAAGGATCTTGTGAATTGGACGCTTGTGAATCACGCGATTCGGAATCTCCCAGGCGACCGATTTCAGGATGTGCAGCTCGGATCTGGAATCTGGGCCCCAGCCATCCGTTACCATGATGGGAAATACTGGATTGTTTTTCCAATGGTTGAAGAGGGGATCTTCGTGACTACTGCCGATGATCCTCGTGGGGAGTGGTCTGAGCCTTGGTGTCTCGTTGAGGCAAGAGGGTGGATCGACCCCTGCCTATTCTGGGATGATGACGGCAAGGCCTACCTCATCCATGCCTACGCATTCTCACGCTCTGGCAAGAAGGAAATCCTGCATCTGCGGCCAATGACTCCCGATGCCAAGTCACTGCTACCCGGAGACAAGGAGATCATTCACGCGCCCCACCATCCCTATCTTGAGGGACCTAAGTTCCATAAGTTCAATGGCTGGTATTACATTCTGGCTCCGGGCGGCAGCGTTCAGGTCGGTTGGCAGGTTGTGTATCGTTCACGTAATATCTTCGGCCCTTATGAGGAGAAAGTCGTGCTTGAGCAGGGATCGACCATGATCAACGGCCCTCATCAAGGGGCCCTCGTTGACATTCCCTCCAATAACGAGCAGGTTCCAGGAGAGGAGGGGGCGTGGTGGTTTCTTCATTTTCAGGATGACAAGGCCTATGGCCGCATCACCCACATGAATCCCGTGAAATGGTTCGATGGCTGGCCCCTCATGGGTGTGGATCATGATGGGAATGGAGTGGGTGAGCCGGTGTTGGAGTGTGTGAAGCCTGCGACGGGCGCGGCGCAACCTGTCACTGTTCCGGCAACCAGTGACGAATTCGACTCGGAAAAACTTGGGCTTCAATGGCAGTG
>CAIJRY010000223.1 GCA_903823215.1 uncultured Spartobacteria bacterium | reverse complement strand
TCACATTGGTTGAAACCCTATTGAGCAACTCCTGCGGCAGGTGATTCTCTTCCAGAAAAGTGTCGGCAATGGAAAGATTCGTCCAATCACCCCCCAGAAGACTGTGAACGCGGAAGGCAGCCGTGTAGGCCGACTGCCAGGCACCGCTCAGCACAATGAAAAAACTCTTATCCAGCTTCGTCGCCAGTTTTTCCGACCAGTGCTCCCATTGGGCCACCTTGGCATCCAAAAGCGACATGAACTCATCGGTGCAATAGCGCTCCCACGAAGTCGTGGCACCCAATTTGGGTGGGAAGGGCTTCTCGATCTCATCCAAATAAATAATCCCCTGTTTGTTGGCATCCACGAACTGGGCAATTTTACGAACACTCGGAACCTCAGACCTTGATCCCTGTGGCATCCAGCTTGCTGCCGATTGTTCATAAAGCGGTAGCTTTTCAGCCTCCGCCACGGTCCGTACCACATGGGTCTTGCCCGAACCGCTTGGCCCAATGATGAGTCCATGGAGTCTCGGCTTGATACCACCCGCTTTCAGTCCCTCCTGCCGGGCCTTGAGCATCAGGCGTAGGGCATCAAAAGCATCTCTCTGTCCCGAGAGAAGAGCCTCCCTGTATGCCTCGCTCCGCTTTTCCTGAAAGTACCGCTCAATATCCTGTTCATCCGAGTTTCCTTCTTTCTTCGGATCGGCGTGATCATGAGGATAGTGGATGACTATTGGGATTTCCTTACTGATGGGGTAATCCCTCCACCCAAAGCGATCATCCGGATCGGGACAATACGGTTTCTCGGTCCAGATCAGGGTCAGGAGGTTCTCAGCCCCCCGATGTGCTTTTTCCACGCTGCGAACATGCGATAACCCTAAGGCTCCTTTGTTACACCCCAGAAAGGCAAAGCCGATGTGCTTGACGACCCGGCTTGCTCTCACACACCAGTCGTCATTTTCATCCTGACTAGCAACTTGTGCATCTCTGGCCAGTTTTTCGGTAAGCTGGCAGCGAATGTGGGTGGCCTCCCATGCCTCATCCAGGATGTCCTTGAACCTGGCCACGATAGCGGAATGAGGCATCGTCGAGGCGATGTCCGTGATGATGACCGCCCATTTTCTCACCCCCATGGCAAACGAATCTTTCGAGTGATCGTCGCTTAGGTTATAGGTGCGAAAGACGGTATCAATGTGGTGCATGGGTATTTTGCGCCACCCCTTCCGTATCCCACAGGAATTGTGGTAGAGTCGGGAAGATGATGGAAAGAGATACTAGAGAAAAGAAGGGAAAGAAGCAAGTGAAAAATGCACTTAAAAGTTACAAAAGCCCTGCTACCTCTTTGGAATCGCGTGTCGCTGATTTTCTTTCCAAGACCAAAGGGGATGATTCCCTTGCCGATTTTGCACTGAAACTGGGTATTCCCAGAATGTCCCTGTGCCGTTATCTCAAGCGCGAACAGTCCATGTCCCTCTCAACGCTCCAAAAAATAGCCGGCGCACTCGGGGTGAAAACGGAAGCCATGCTGCGGGATCGTCAGAAAAAGAGGTAAGGGTCGGAAGCCCGTCCGGGCGTATTAACCCTCTCGGGGGAATAAGGCGTTCTTGATTGCCCTCAAAAGGTGTTCTTTTGGGAAATGACCAACCAGTTTTTCCTTTTTCTCGCCTTCGTGGAGCACAATTAGAGTCGGAACCGATGTCACGCCAAAGCTGGTAGCCGCCTGCGGATTGGTAACTCCGTTGATTTTTACCCAACAGACATCCCTCAAATCCGGATCGTTTTCGAGTTCTTGCAAGATGGGATCTTGAATCCTGCAAGGGGCACAATTTGGGGTAAAGAATTTGATGATGAGGTTCTGCGCTCGGGTTTCTTCCTGAAATGTGGCGTCGGTAATTTCTTTCACAGATGAAAGCCTCCTGACATCCCCGAGATTCGTCAATCAGGCAGAGTCTCTATGACGCACTATCGCACACACGCTTGCCCAGTCGCATTTTCAGTGCAAAGAACAGTCTCTCTTTCTATGCAAAGAACCGATTCGTTTTTGACGACAGTGATTCCATACACCCGATTTTTTGCACTGAATCTGAGACTGTCAAACTGCACTCCTTTCGGGGATTGTCTCTGTCGAGTCGCCTTTTCAGTGCAAAAAAGTCGCAATTGCCACCTAAAAATCAGTCTCCGATTCACTGCAACCTGACATGTAGACTGTCGGCTTGCAGTGAATTCCGGAGTCAGATTTGCACTGTATGCCAGAGTTTTTTTGCAGTGAATTCCGGAGTTGGCTCTATAATGCACTACATTTCAGGATAGCTCCCTGGGAAAGGGTGGGTCAATCGGCCATATCCCACACTTCATAGGTTTTAACATTCATGTTTCGAGCCTCTCCATGTTTTGCAAAAG
>CAIJRY010000222.1 GCA_903823215.1 uncultured Spartobacteria bacterium | reverse complement strand
CGTATCGCCGACCTCTATCGGGATGCCGATCTGATCGCCATTGCCAGAACCGAAGCGGAGCGCATCCTGAAGCAGGATACAGACCTTGCTCAGCCGCATCATTTGCCTTTGCTCAAGCTTCGTCTGGATTACGACAGAAGGTTGACTCTGATCGATTGATCATCCCCATTGTATAAGCGGAACAATTGTGCTTATTATGACAAACCTGAAACGGTAACGGCGGGGTAGCCAAGTGGTAAGGCCGGGCTCTGCAAAAGCCCCATGCGACGGTTCGATTCCGTCCCCCGCCTCCATTTAAACTGTTGATAGAGAGGGTGTTACATTCAAATAAACCTCAATGGACACCAAAACGGACACCATTCATCACAACTCCGTCACTAGTCGGCGACTAGGGTTACACCCTATTGCAGAGAGACAAGGGATAAGGAATTCTCTAACTCAAGATGATTACGAATAAAACAAAAGGCTGCAAGTCGCTTTGCTTAATGGCTGGTGTTTCCGTCATGCTATCCATGACAGCATTTGCAAACGATCATGATGGAAATGACAATGACGGAGTGCCAAAGCATGGGTGGCACCACGCACATCATAAGGATCAAAATGATGGACAGTACAATACCCCCCCATACCACAACTGGAACCGCAACAACCAGTATTACTGGAATAACCACAACTATAGATGGTATCAAAACGGTTGGATAATCATCAACAACGGACCCAACGGGTACCAGGCACCTCCAGTATATTATAACAATGGAGCAGCAGCGAATGGCATTGGGAACTTTCTTAATTCCCTATTTCATTAAGGAATCGCTGAATAAATCCGATAATGGCCACTTAAGAGTATTTGGATGATTTCCAGGTGCGAAGCACAAAGGTAACACTCCTCATGAGACCGCTCAGGATAGATTTTCCAACTGTTTGATCCTAGTTGAAGAGGATTTCAATCTTGCTCTGTTACTATTGTCAGTTACCGGTTCGATCAGAAGTCTTCTCTGCGTTTTCAAACGCTCCTTCCCATAAAAGCAGGAAACGATGATAGAGAACCCACTTCCAGCTCCTGAAGGTAGGTTCAATTCATGGAAATCAAAAGGTGTCCTGCTGCTTGCAGTCTTTGTGATTCTGATCATTGGGATGCGTCTTTATCTCTCTGTTTGGGTACTGCATTATGTCAACCGCAAGATCAACGAAAATGGCGTTTATTCCGGCTCCATTGAAAATGTTGATTTTCATCTCTGGCGGGGGGCTTATGTGATCAGGAATATCACCATCTATAAAAACTCCGGTAAGGTTCCGGTGCCGTTTTTCTCCGCTCCAGCTATTGATTTATCATGCGAATGGAAGGCACTATTCAACAGGGCTTTTGTTGGGAATATTGAATGTGAAAAACCAAAAATGAATTTCGTCAACGGTCCTACGGAAGCCCAGAGTCAGGCTGGTGGTGACACGCCATGGATCGGGATCATCAAAAAGCTCTTCCCGTTGCATATCAACCGCCTTCATGTGGACAATGGTGAGGTTCATTATCGTGATTTCTACACCCATCCCCAGGTGGATCTTGTTCTTACCGAAGTTTACCTGACAGCTTCCAACCTGAACAACAGCAGGAAGCTCTCCAAGAGTGCGGTGGCGACAATCCACGCCGAGGGCAAGCCTGTAAAAGAAGGCATGCTAAAACTCGATGTCACCCTGGATCCCTATCCTGTTGAACCAATATTCTCCCTGAAAGCCGAAATGAGCCCCATTCCCCTGAGCAATCTGAATCAATTGGCCCGTGCTTATGGCAACTTTGACTTCCAGTCTGGAACTTTTGCAGCCGCAATGCAAATCAAGGCCGAGCAGGGGCAATTTCACGGCTATCTCAAGCCTGTCTTTGACCACATGGAAATCGCCAACTCTTCCCAGAATCTTACAAACCCTGTGAGATTTGTCTGGAATGCCCTACTCGGTTCCATCGGCCATCTTCTCCGCAATCTCCCAAAGGACCGATTTGCCACCATGATACCGATCTCAGGTAGCATTCACGACCCCCAGGCGGCTGTGATGGCCGCCATCGGGAATGTGTTTAAGAATGCCTTTGTCAGACCCTACAGTGCATCTGTTCCTGGAAATATCGATACAAGTGATACACACACCAAGGAATCACCTAGGGATTGAAGAATCTCTTGAAATAGAGTCAATCCCGGATGGCGCAAACCATGCCATGAGTAGTTTCTTCCAAGGAGTGTTTGGAACTTTTTCAATCCCCCCTCACTAGGCACACAAGTCAGTCAGCTCACCTGAACAATCGGTTCCAGCTGCATAAAGGATTTTTATTAACAACAGCTCCAATTCAGTGTGGGGGATGTTGCCCCCCTTTGCTAATATTTCCTGCAACTGCTGGTTTAACCAGTAATTGCAAAAAACTTATAAGGACATTCGTATGCAGCGTTTAATAAGTGCCGATACTTCGTGTTGTTTCCGTGGTTGTTGTCGTGTGTCGTGTTGGCACTTGCTCCACGGTTGTGCAGCCGGAGAGCCACACGAGCGCAGATCCTGCAATACAGGAGATAAGGATGAGCTTTTTCATAGAGTGATCTGGTTAAATGATGAAAGACATTATTATTTGTCTGATGTAGTTGTTGTAGTTGTCTTCTTCTCTTCGATGAGAGGAGTAAGGGAGTGTAAAAATGTTTCTGTAAATTGGAAGAGCGCTACGTCCTTCAAGGAGCCCCCCCTGGGGGTGACGGAGAGAGGCGAAGCGTAGCGAGCCGAACGCAGTAACCCTAGGGGGGGGCTGCCGCCGGTATAGCAAAGT
>CAIJRY010000221.1 GCA_903823215.1 uncultured Spartobacteria bacterium | reverse complement strand
TGGAACTCAAGAACTCAGGAGTTGATGTGATGAAAGACTTTTTTCTACCGGTCGTCCCGGACTAGGCATCCTAGGATCTATTGCTCCTCGGACTTCTCGGCCAATGCCTCGAATGACTAAGGCGCGTTCCCGCGCGCCTTTTCCTGATTTCTTGAGTTCCAGATTAACTCTTCGGGCATCTCCTCTCTTGGAAATGCTGATCCTAGTGCCAAATGCAGGAGTCCCTCATCCAATGCAATTTTCGGATGAATCCTTCTATTGCTCGGCAGGTTGTGAAGCAGATGAAGCACCCCCAAATGCCTGGGCGGCAGCCGAACCAGGATACTGGGTCAGGAGTGACTGAAGTACCTTCTTGGCATCATCAGGTTTTCCGGCCTGCGCCAGAAGCTGTACCTGGGAAAAAAGCGCGAAGGGAGCTCCGTAAGATTGAGGGAATGCGGCTGCAGCCTGCTGGTAGGAGCTGAGCGCCTGATCGAGATGGTTCGAGACCCGTGCATTGGAAGCTCTCCCGAGCAGGCCGGAAACGACGAGCGTGCTATTGGGGAAGCTCTCGGCGAATTGGGAGTAGAGCTCATTGGAGGCGTCGATTTTTCCTGCATCACGAAGTGAAGCGGCAAGAAGCAGCATGGCATTGGCCGCAGCCGGTGAATGGGGGTATTTGGAAATGACGGCCTTCAGTCCGGCATCATCGGTTGCCTCCGAGAGGAGTGAGGCCGAGGCAATACGAGCGGAATGTGCCGAAGCCATGATGCTCAGGATCACGAGGGCGATCACGACTACTCCAGCAACGATTGCGATGACCAGGCCGCGATGATTGATCCAAAGCAGTTCAAGTGCCGATGGTGGGGCGATTTCCAGATTTGAGTCGGAAGTGGAGAAGGACATGAAATGAGAAATTTAGGATGTTATTTTTAGATCTGTTCAGTGACCTATGACCCAAAAGGCTACAAGTCCAGTGATCATGGGATTAAATCCGCACGTCCCTAGCCACCTACTTGTTCGCGGGCTTCTTCGGCAAGTGCTGTGCTGAGATAGCGTTCTCCGGTGGAGCAGGCAATGGTGACGATGAGCTTGCCGGCATTTTCAGGTCGTTTGGCAATTTCCATCGCAGCGTGGACATTCGCACCCGAACTGATCCCTGCCAGGATGCCCTCTTCCTTGGCAAGGCGTCGGGCCATCGAGATCGCTTCGTCGTTGGTTACAGTGATGACTTCATCAACGATATCGAGATGCAGGTTTGTGGGCACAAACCCGGCTCCGGTACCTTGAATTTTGTGAGGACCCGGTTTGACCGGTTCACCATTACGTGTCTGGGTGATGACCGGAGAGTCCTTTGGCTCCACCGCAACGGATCTGAAGGAAGGCTTGCGGGATTTGATCACCTCGGAGACGCCGGTGATGGTGCCCCCGGTGCCAACGGCAGAGACCAGAATGTCTATCTTGCCATCGGTGTCCTCCCAGATCTCTTCGGCTGTTGTCTTGTGATGGATTGCGGGGTTTGCGGGATTGTTGAATTGTTGTGGCACCCAGGAATCAGGTGTCTCCTTGTGAAGCTGTTCGGCCCGTGCAATCGCACCCTTCATTCCCTCGGAACCGGGAGTGAGGACGAGCTTTGCGCCTAAAAGGGCGAGGAGTGTCCGGCGTTCCAAGCTCATGGTCTCGGGCATGGTCAGGATCAGCTTGTATCCCTTGGCTGCTGCGACGAAGGCGAGTGCTATGCCGGTGTTGCCGCTGGTCGGTTCGATGATCGTGGTGCTCGGCTTCAACAATCCCTTGGCCTCGGCATCCTCGATCATGGCGGCACCGATGCGATCTTTCACACTGCCGAGAGGATTAAAAAACTCGCACTTGAGCGCGATTGTTGCGGGAAGTCCCTTGGTGATGCGGTTGAGGCGCACTAGTGGCGTGTGACCAATGGTATCGAGGATGGAGTTGTGAATTGTGGCCATATGGAAATCGGAGAACTTGAGGTGGGGAAGATTTACACGGAGCGGCTGATTTCGTCCAAGGCAAACTTGCCTTTCAAGGGAAGCATTTTAGGGGTTGTAAAGAAAGTGCTCGAAGAGGGACTTGAACCCACACTCCTTTCGGAACTAGATCCTAAGTCTAGCGCGTCTGCCAATTTCGCCATTCGAGCAGGGTGATAAAACTGGCCGAGTCCCGAGACAGGCTCAAGAACTATTTGAGGAGTTCAACTATGCAGGCAGGCTATCCTGATCCGGCACCATCCGTGCAGACCATGAGATGCTTGGGAAGCACAAGGAGTTCCAGGCGACATACAGGAACCCGGCGAGGAACATCAGGAGAAAGGGAATCGACATCCACTGACTGTGCGTCCAGGCATTCCATGTGCAGTAGGCAAAGTAGAGGGCAAAGAGCAGCTCGATGGCAGGAATGAGGGAGCGGACCGGATTGTATCGAGCCTTGGGCTTGGAAGAAACGGTACTCGCGTTTCCACTCTTGGGAGTCCTGGTGAACTCACCGGTCTGGCGGAAGAGGGCTTCGAGCACTCCGAGTGAGTTGTTGATGGACATGCCCGTAGCCAGAGCCAGCAGCATCGGAAGAAGCAGGAGATCGCGTTTCCATCCCGAGGGGTTGAGATGCCGTTGTGCAACAATGTAGAACGCAGCGATGGAGACAGTGGTCGCAAGAAAGATGGGGAGATCGACAAGCAGGCTGTAAAGAGCGCTTTGTTTGGGACCCAATGCGTGAGGGAGTGTCAGGACGCACATTAAAACAAGCAAAAGGTATCCGAAGTTTGAAGTCAGATGAGCGGTTGCCTCCAACTTGATGATCAGGGAAACGGGAGCCGACCAGACTTTGGGAAGTATTTTAAGGCAGGTCTGAATCGAGCCTTTGGTCCAGCGTTTCTGCTGTGTTTTGAAACCGTTCATTTCCTCGGGGAGTTCGGCGGGGATCACGAGGTCGGGAAGGAAAAGAAACCGCCACCCCTTGAGCTGTGCGCGATAGCTCAGATCGAGATCTTCAGTCAGCGTGTCGGCATGCCACCCTCCGGCATTCTCGATGGCAGTACGGCGCCAGATACCGGCGGTGCCGTTAAAGTTGAAGAAGCGACCCGAATGGCAGCGGGCGGTCTGTTCGAGCAGCAAATGTCCGTCAAGGAACATTGCCTGGAGACGGGTGAGAAGCGATTGCTTCCGATTGAGATGCCCCCATCGCATCTGGACGAGTCCGATCCCGGGATCTGTGAAGAAGTCGACCGTCTTACGGAGAATGTCGGGAGGTGGGACAAAATCGGCATCAAGAATGAAAATCAGGTCACTGGTTCCCAGAATCATCCCATGGGCAAGGGCTCCGGCCTTGAACCCCTCACGGCTCCCCCTGCGGATATGGGAGATGCGTAATCCCTGTTGCTGAAGTTCGGCGACCGCTTCGGCCACCACTTCCGTGGTCTCGTCGGTGGAGTCATCCAGTACCTGAATAACGAGTTTTTCCGACGGGTAGTCCAGTTCGCTGACAGCCCGAATCAGACGACCCGCCACGCACGCCTCATTATAGAGAGGAAGCTGGATGGTGACGGACGGGAGTTCGGAGAAGTGTGAAACGGGCCGGGGGATGTTCTTCCTATGCTTGAGAAAGAGTCCGATGATACAGCACCGATGCAGTCCGTAACCGGTGAGTCCGATCAGTACGGCCAGATAACAGAGATTCCAGAGTGGGCTGCCAAAGGTGAGTGACATGGATTGGGCAGTTCCGGGGAAGGAATGAACGGTGCTAGAGAATCTTAGAGGTATTTTCCGTCAAGATGAAAACGCATCAGGATTGATTTTTAAGAGAAAAAAATTTCTCGGAGCAACTTCCCAATCAACGGGTTTTGATTAAAAAAGGGCAATTTTTTCTCACCGCTTGCATGGGTATGCTAAAATCCGAAGAGTGGAGGCTACGAAAAAAGCAGGCAAGGTGTTGAAGGCATTTCCCTTCCGTCCAAGAATACTCGAGTTCATCACCGCCATGCCGCCCGGATTTTCCCTGGGTGGTGAGGTGGTTGCCGGAGTTACCGTCGGCCTGATAGCGCTTCCTCTGGCTCTGGCGTTGGGGATCGCCAGCATCCCTGTGGGCACCGCGACCCCGTTTTCAGCACCTGCACTCGGCATCTTTACGGCCATTATCGGAGGTTTGATCATTTCGGTATTCGGCGGATCCAGAGTTCAGATCGGAGGGCCGACCGCTGCGTTTATTCCGATCATCCTCATGATCATTTCGGAAAACGGCTACGGCGGGCTTGTGATGGCAACGATGATGGCCGGAATCATCCTCATCCTGATGGGCGTGACCCGCATGGGAACGCTGATCAAATTCATCCCCTGGCCAGTAACAAGCGGATTCACAACAGGGATCGCCGTGGCGATCATGATCACACAGATTCCCGATTCCTTGGGATTTCATCTGGTGGATTCGATGCCTAGGGATTTTTTTGAGAAATTTCCGTGGATTGTGGGTCATCTCCACCTGCTGAACCCATTTTCACTTGGCCTGACAGTTGTCTGCTTTGCCGTGATTCTCCTTTGGCCGAAGACAAACATCCATCTTATCCCGGGTTCCATTGTGGCCATGTTGGGAGCCACCGTGTTTGTTGCCATGACAGGCTGGGGGGAGGCTCATCATGTCGCTACCATTGGAAGCAAATTCGGGGTTCATGCGATTCCTTCAGGACTACCCACGCCGCTACTTCCCCATTTCGACTGGCACCTGGTCAGCAAACTTATCGGACCGGCAACAGCCATTGCTCTTTTGGGTTCCATCGAATCCCTGCTTTCAGCTGTTGTTGCCGACGGGCTGTCCGGTGATCGACACGACAGCAACACCGAACTAATCGCCCAAGGGATGGCCAACCTGGTCTGCCCGATATTCGGTGGGTTGCCGGTCACCGGTGCGATCGCCCGGACATCTGCCAATATCAACAACGGGGCCAAGACTCCCTTGGCCGGTATCATCCATGCCCTCACCCTGCTGGGAATTATCCTCTTAGCCGCCCGGTGGGCTGCCTATATCCCGATGGCGGCGATGTCTGCGGTGCTGATCATGGTGGCACTACGCATGGGGGAATGGCATGAACTCAACCGGCTATGGCGGATGCCTCTCAGTGACGCCCTCGTCTTGCTCACCACCATGGGACTGACCATTGTCTTTGATCTTGTCCTAGCCGTTGAGATCGGAATGGTTCTCGCATCGATCCTCTTCATCAAGCGGGTTTCCGAGACAACCGAGGTGAGTCGCGTGACAACCGAGGATATGCTGGAGAGGCCTGAACAGATTGCCCAAGGGAAAGAGATCCCCGACGGGGTGCTTGTTTATCGGATCTTCGGACCATTCCTCTTCGGGGCCGCTGAGAAAATGGAGGATGCTCTCTCAAGCGTCGATGAATGGCCCAAGGTGCTCATTCTCCGACTGAATCTTGTGACGGCAATGGATGCCACGGGACTCAATGCCTTGGAAAGCATCGTCGAGAGAATGCGTCACAAGGGGAGCGTGGTGATTCTGAGCGGCATCCATTTCCAGCCATTGCAGATGCTCATGAAGGCAGGATTCATCGATGTGATAGGACGATCAAATTTCTGCGCGACATTCGATGATTCCTTATCCCGGGCGATAGAATGCCTGGATACCCAGAAATAAATCCAGATATTGCCTTGGCGTCGCATGAAGGGGCGGGTGGTGAACCCGGGTGGTTTCATGGTTATTGCGCTAGCAATTCCCTCTAAATCATTCAGGGGCATTAACTCGATTCTAGGGCAGAGTAGATTCCTCAAAATCAAGAGGATCCAGGGCTTGAATCACAAGATAATCGATAACGACCAAAACACTTAATGACATTAAGTTGTTTGCCTGCTAAGAAGGGCCAGTATTTTTTCATGATCGATCCTTCCAGACTACCCACCAAGCTCGGACAGAGGGCGGCTCGTCAGGGGTGGCTGAAGTGGGCCATCCTTTTTTCCTCCTGTCTGGGGGCCATGATGGAGACAGTGGATACTAGCATCGTCAATGTGGCTGTTCCAGATATGCGGGGAAATCTGGGAGCGACGCTTTCTGAGATTGGTTGGGTTTCCACCGGTTACACGATGGCCAATGTCATCATCATTCCGCTGACAGCCTGGCTGGGATTCAGGTTTGGGAAAAAAAGTTATTTCCTCTTTTCTCTTATTTCCTTCACGGCGGCTTCCATTCTTTGCGGCATGGCGGACAGCCTTGGATTTTTAATCGCTGCACGCATTGTGCAAGGGCTGGCCGGGGGTGGGTTGCTTGCCAAGGCACAGTCGCTTTTGTTTGAGACATTTCCTCCAGCCGAACAGGGGATCGCGAGTGCCGTCTTTGGACTTGGTGTGATTGTGGGCCCCGCGATCGGACCCACTCTGGGTGGGCTTATTACCGACAAACTCGATTGGCGCTGGATCTTCTTCATCAATGTCCCAATAGGCCTGATGGCGATCTGGATGATTCATACCTTTCTCCCCGCAGACCAACCCGTGGAGAAACTTGAGAAAAAGAAGATCACCGTTGATTGGTGGGGGATTCTCTGGCTCACGCTGGGGCTCGGTGGTTTCCAGCTTGTGCTGGAGCAGGGACAGCAGGAGGACTGGTTCTCCTCATCCTTCATCCGGTGGTCATCGCTCATCAGCGTGACGAGCCTCCTATTATTTGTGAGACAGGAACTCACGACTCCCCAGCCCGCAGTCGATCTCCGGGTGCTTCGGCACAAGGCGCTCTTTGCCGGGAGCCTGTACTCGATTGTCCTGGGATTCGGCCTCTACGGGGCGGTCTTTGTGATCCCCATTTTTGCCCAGTCCCAACTTCACTTCACCGCCACGAAGACCGGATTACTGCTGATGCCGGGTTCCTTGGCCTCGGCTGTGGTCATGATTTTATTCGGAAAGTTTCTCAAGAATGCCGATCAGCGCATTTTGATAGCCGTCGGAGCGCTCATCATCAGCTTTTCTATGGCCTCGCTGGCCAACCTCAGCCCCGATACCGGGGAGGATGAACTTTTCTGGCCGTTGATCGGGCGTGGTGTTGGCACCGCATTGATCTTTCTCCCTCTCTCCATCGCGACCCTCGGTGGGATACCCCGTGCGGAAATCCCATCCGCTGCGGGTCTTTTCAGCCTGACCCGCCAAATGGGTGGAAGCATCGGTATTGCCGTGCTCACCACGATGTTGGAAAAATGTGCACTCATGCATCGCGGGGATCTCGTCAATAATATCAATCCCTTGCGCAATTCTTTCGTGCAGAGATCGTATATTGCCCAGTATTCGCTCCTTCCGCAAACCCATGATCCCATGCTCACCTCCAACCGCGCACTTGGCATTTTGGACAATACCATCACCCTTCAGTCCAGCCTTCTTTCCTCCATTGATATCTTCAGGACGCTCTCCTGGATGTTCATCCTGACTCTTCCCCTGATCCTTCTGCTGAGTCGTGGAGGGAAACAGGAAGCCCCTGCACATTAAGGCGTCAACTGACCACCCTATTTTAACATGAGTGAGACCACCAACGACCCCACGCCATCCAGCCCGACTTCCTCAAGGTTCAAACCGCATCACCGCCGATGGGGGTTGATCCTGCTCTCCCTGATATGTGTTCTCTTTGCCTCAAAATACGCAATCTATCGATTCCATCACGAGATCACGGACAACGCTTACATCACGGGCCATATCCACTACATCGCCCCGCAGGTGACAGGAGTGGTACAGAGGGTGGCCGTGGAGAACAACACACGGGTGAAAGCAGGGGACTTGCTGGTGCAAATCGATCCCGAGCCGTTTGATGCGCTGCTTGCTGATGCAAAGGCAAAGGATGAACGAGCCGAGGGAGATTATCAAAGGGCTCAGGGGTTGGCGAATACGCGTGTCGTCTCCGTGCAGGATCTTGCCCATGCCAGAAATGATGCAAGCTCAGCAGCAGCGCAGTTACGCATGGCTCAGCTGAACCGTCGCTACACAACCATTGTTTCCCCTGTGGAGGGTGTGGTGGGAGGGCGGAGCGTGGAGGCGGGTAACACCGTCCAACCGAGTATCAATCTGATGGCCATCGTTGAGGGAAATCCTTGGGTCGAGGCTAATTTTAAGGAGACGCAGGTCGCTCATATCCATCCTGGACAGAAGGTCTCACTGAATGTGGATGCCATTCCCGACCGCACATTCACAGGGAAGGTGCTCAGTATCTCTCCGGCAAGCGGTCGTGAATTTGCGCTGCTTCCTGCGGACAATGCCACTGGAAATTTTACAAAAATCGTCCAGCGGCTTCCCGTCCGTATCGAATTCGATCACGACTCGATCAGAGGGTATGAGGATCGTCTTGTGCCTGGACTCTCTGTAGTGGCGAGCGTGAAGGTCAGGTAATCGATTCCGATTCCGTTAGTGACCGCCGACCGGACCCTGCGCGGCGGTGGAGTTTGCGCAGAAGGAACGGTATCTCAAGGCGTAGAGCATTACCACGATCA
This sequence comes from uncultured Spartobacteria bacterium, assembly GCA_903823215.1. Classification (GTDB taxonomy): domain Bacteria; phylum Verrucomicrobiota; class Verrucomicrobiia; order Chthoniobacterales; family UBA6821; genus UBA6821. The sequence goes on along the minus strand of CAIJRY010000221.1, from coordinate 2,283 downwards.
GGCAGAGGATCGGGATGATAAAGGAATAGCGAATAGCCTGATCGAGCCGTAAACCTGATTTTTCAAAAAGGTCGATGAGTTTCCCTTGGGAAAAGGAACCCGCTGCACCGCCGAGAATCGCCATGATGAGGCCAGAAGCACCGATTTTAACTTCCGGCCCAAGATCACGCAGGGCAATGCCGTAGATAGTCGGAAACATTAGTGACATACAGGCTGAAACCAGTACCAGCGAGATCACGCCGGCCCAAGTCGGTAGTAGGATTGCTCCTCCGGTGAGAATGATCCCGACCAGAGCCAGCGTGGCCATCATGGAAGCGGGATTGAGTCTGCGCATCAGTGCGGTGCAAACCATGCGTGCCACGGTAAATACTACCATCGAGGCCATGAGGCTGTACCATGCATCAGCCTCTGTCAGACCGGGAAGAATTTTGTTATCAGCGCTTACAGAGAAGAAGGCCGCCTGGCGTGTGTATTTGATGATGAATGTCCAGATGGCCACCTGCAGGGCAACATAAAAGAACTGGGTGACCACTCCGGATGCGTAGCGTGGATTGCCGACGAGACGCTGAAGGGAAAGGAGAATGTGAGGAGCGTGTTCTGTGTCGCGACCTTCAGGCATGCGGCGTACAAAGAGCGCAATGATCATCGCCAGAGTAATGACGACCATGCAGGCATAGGGAAGGGCCAGCCAGAAAAGCTCGTGTGTCATCACCTCATGACACTTTGCAGCATCCCAAGTTTTGCGGACTTCGGCTTCGGCCGGGTTCAAGTTTCCAAGGATGAGTACCTTCGCGACGAAAAGTCCAAGCAGGCAGCCGATGGGATTAATGGTCTGCGCCAGATTGAGGCGGCGGACGGCTGTTTCTTCCGATCCCATGGAGAGGACATAAGGGTTGCAACTTGTCTCGAGGATCGAGAGGCCACTGGCGAGCACGCTGATCGCCATCAGAAGGGGAGAGAAATCTTTGGACATTCCAGCAGGAACAATGGCGGAAGCTCCAACGCAGAGCAGCAGCAGCCCAAGAATGACTCCTGTTTTGTAGTTAAAGCGTTTGACCAGAAGTGCCGCCGGAAAAGCCAGCAGTGCGTAAGAGGCGTAATTCACCACCTGAATAAGCGATGACTGGGCGGTATCGATACTGAAAATTTTCTGTACAGCCGGCACAAGAGTGTCGGTCATCATGTTGACCATACCCCAAAGTCCGAAACAGGTTGCTACCAGAATGAAGGCAAACCGATTTTCCGGAGGGACAATGACGGCGGAAGTTGAGTGGGGGTGTTTTTCCATGAAGGGTTGGGGGTGTATGAGAGATTCCGATGCTGTCGGAGCATTCTTAGTTCGCTAAAAATTGACCTCGACGATGTTGGGGGATCTCCCTCGCCATACCGTCGGTAAAACAACTTTTATTGAAAACGGGATGATGGAGGGACTTATTTGGAAAGTCAAATTCAAGCTGAATCCCCATTCTTTTGGTGGTTTGGAGGGAGGAATCACGATGTTAATTCAGTGCGGATAGGATCGCTTTTAAAATGGGAAGAGTGCTATGGGTTTCAGCATGAAAACGGAGGCCTATGCCAAAAAATATTCCGGGGCCGTTTTATTTGCCAAGGTCTTGGTATTGATCGCGCTGGTCGAATACAGCCTCATGTTGGTTTTCGAGTTCATCCCGGCAATGCCTCCTTGGTTGGAAAACGGGCTTGATGCCGGATTGTTGAGTCTCATCGCGACGCCTTTTCTCTGGCGATGGATCGTGGTGAGTGACCGGGAGCGTCGTCGTGCTGAACAGGAATTGGTTCAGAAAAAAGAAGAAATCGAGTTTGCCAAGAATCATCTCGAACAATTCCGCAAGGCGATCGATGCCTTTTCCATAGTCGCAGTAACCGATGCCGCCGGTGTGATTACGGAAGTGAACGACAAGTTCTGCGCAATCAGTGGGTATAGCAGGGAGGAACTCGTGGGAAAGACACACCGGGTGGTGAACTCCGGCCTGCATGAGGAGGGATTCTTCGGAGATATGTGGGCAACTATTGGCGATGGAAAAATCTGGCGCGGGGAGATTTGCAACAGAAGGAAGGACGGGGAGCTCTATCATGTGGACAGCCTGATCATGCCTTTTCTCGATGCTGCCGATCATTCCCGTAAATACATTGCGATCCGTCATGACATTACGGATCGTAAGAAGGCGGCCGCCGAGCTGGAGAGGCTTGCCAAAGAGGCGCGAATGGCAACGGAAGCAAAGGCCTTGTTTTTGGCAAACATGAGCCATGAAATCCGCACCCCGA
>CAIJRY010000220.1 GCA_903823215.1 uncultured Spartobacteria bacterium | reverse complement strand
ATCCGCAGGAACATTCTCGAGAATCCCGGCTGGTACACGGCCTACACCCCGTATCAGGCCGAGATTTCACAGGGTCGTATGGAAGCCCTTGTGAATTTCCAGACCATGGTCTGCGACCTGACCGGTATGGCGATTGCCAATGCTTCCATGCTAGACGAGGCCACGGCAGCCGCGGAGGCGATGGCAATGTGCCACGATCTCAAAAATTCTCCCCGATTCTTTATTTCCGAGGGATGCCACCCCCAGACGATCGCACTTCTGAGAACCCGTGCGGAACCTCTCGGCATCGAACTGATCATCGGAAATCACGAGGCAATTCCCGAGGCTGGTCTCTGCGGTGGGATCCTCCAATATCCTGCGACCGATGGCGTCATCAGTGATCCCTCAGACTTCGTTGCCAAGATCCATGCTGCCGGAGGACTGGCTGTGGTGGCCACCGATCCGCTTGCCCTTGTGCTGATCAGACCGCCGGGTGAATTCGGTGCCGACATCGTGGTCGGATCCAGTCAGCGATTTGGCGTTCCTATGGGGTATGGAGGGCCTCATGCCGGTTACATGGCCGTGCGCGATGAGTTCAAGCGCCGCCTTCCGGGTCGCCTTGTCGGGATTTCCCGCGATGCGGAGGGGCAGCCTGCCTACCGTCTGACCCTTCAGACTCGCGAACAGCATATTCGTCGTGAGAAAGCGACCAGCAACATCTGCACCGCGCAGGTGCTGCTCGCCGTCATGGCCTCGATGTATGCCGTCTATCATGGTCCCAAGGGACTTCGTGAGATTGCGGAGCGCATCCACCTCCATGCGCTCAAGCTGGCTGCCACGCTTTCCAAGGCAGGATGGGATGTCGTTGAGGCCCCTTTCTTCGATACCGTGCGGATCAACCTGACACCCACGGAGTCCGCCTCTCTTCGTTCCCGGGCGGAGAAGGCGGGGATTAATCTGCGATTCCTCGGTGACACTGCGGTGACTATCTCCCTCGATGAGACGATCAGGATCATCGCGCCACTCGTGGAGTTTTTTGGCAAGGGGAGCGGCTCCACAGCGACCAATCCGCTTGCCTGGCAGACTCCCGATGAACTGAGGCGCACGACTCCCTACCTCACGCATCCAGTCTTTAACTCCTATCACACCGAGACGGAAATGCTTCGTTACATGAGGAGACTTGAGGCAAAGGATCTCTCCCTGACCACCTCGATGATCCCACTCGGATCATGCACGATGAAGCTCAATGCCACGGCAGAGATGCTTCCCGTGACTTGGGAGACCATCGGATCGCTCCATCCCTTTATCCCGCCGTCACAGGCTCAGGGATACGCAAGGATCTTTGCCCAGTTGGAATCATGGCTGGCCGAGATTACAGGATTTCATGCCGTCTCTCTCCAACCGAATGCAGGGTCTCAAGGCGAATATGCCGGGTTGCTTGTCCTCCGTGCCTACCACCGCTCACGCGGCGATGCCCATCGTACCGTCTGCCTCATCCCAGTCTCCGCCCATGGAACCAATCCCGCCAGCGCCGCCATGGCAAGCATGGAAATCGTCGGAGTCTCCTGTGATGCCGAGGGGAATATAGACATTGATGATCTCAAGGCCAAAATTGCGCTCCATCGCGACCGTCTTGCGGCACTGATGGTCACCTATCCATCGACCCATGGAGTCTTTGAATCGACCATCCGGGAAATCTGCACACTCATTCACGAAGCTGGTGGCCAAGTCTATATGGACGGAGCCAACATGAATGCACAGGTCGGACTCTGCAGCCCCGGTGACATTGGGGCCGATGTCTGCCATCTCAATCTCCACAAGACCTTCTGCATCCCTCACGGAGGAGGCGGCCCCGGAGTCGGGCCGATAGGCGTTGCCGAGCATCTTGCCCCTTTCCTGCCGGGACATTCCGTCATTCCGACGGGTGGTGCCCGGGCGATCAGCGAGGTCAGTGCCGCTCCTTGGGGAAGCGCCAGTATTTGCATCATCAGCTGGATGTATCTCCGCATGATGGGGCCTGATGGACTTGCGGCGGCGAGTGCCATTGCCATCCTGAATGCGAACTATATCGCCAAGCGGCTCGAATCCTTTTTCCCCGTCCTCTACAAGGGAGCCAACGGAACCGTTGCCCACGAGTGTATTCTTGATCTGCGGGAATGGAAAGGCCGTGCAGGAATCGAGGTGGAGGATGTCGCCAAGCGCCTTATGGATTACGGCTTCCATGCCCCGACCATGAGCTGGCCGGTACCGGGAACCCTCATGGTGGAACCGACCGAGAGTGAGTCCAAAAAAGAACTCGACCGCTTCTGTGATGCCATGATTGCCATCCATGGAGAGCTCATCGCGATTGAGCAAGGAACGCTCGACCGAGCCGACAACCCCCTCAAGCGTGCTCCGCACACGGCACATGTCGTCACCTCTGACGACTGGAAGAGGCCCTACTCGCGCAATCAGGCCGCCTATCCTGCCCCTTGGCTGAAGGATCACAAATTCTGGCCCTCTGTTTCCCGGGTCGATAATGTGTATGGGGATAGGAATATTTTCTGCTCATGCCTGCCTGTAGAGGGGTAGGAGGCTTGGGATATTTGCGGATAGCGTCGTTGCTATGCATTCAGCGTAGGAGTAATGGCCCCCGATCTCAGCGATAGCGGAGGCTGGCGCGGGCCCATGCATGGAGGGTGGAAAGGCGGCGGAGGAAGGCAGGTGCCGTGACCCGCGGAGCGGTTCGCTGCAGCGCATGGTTAGCCGTTGCGGGTTCTTCATGGAGTTTCCGCATCGGCAAATGAATCCGCAAACTTAATCTCATCGAAAAAGAACCTCTGGGCACCTAGCCCGTTGTGCCGATAAATGCAGCAGTCCACGGCAAAAGTCTTCGCTGGCGTTGGCTTGGTGGGGTAGCGTGCGCGATCATAGCCGACGGCGATATGGTTGAGATTGAGTTTTTCACTGCCGTCAATCCACACCGTGACGCAGCCGTCTTTTCCAGAAGGATCAGGCCTGACTCGAATGACCCATTGCCTCCACAGTCCCGTCTTGACGGGTCCGAGATTAAAGTAACGTGGATGGCCCGGACTCTTCTCCCATGCGTTGTGTTCGTCATCACGCAGCACAAGGGCAAAATTTCCATTTGCGTTTGCATCGGCCCACCCTTGGGCTCGGGCATCGGTCTCTTTGATAATGGAGAGAGTCACCGGGGGGTGGAATGGGGAGCCCTGCCACCACTGCTCGAAGATGAGTTCTTCGCCCGCCTCGGAGAGAAGTCTGTAACTCGCCGCGTCAATCTTCAGAGCAAAGCCATGATACCAATCCTTCGCCTGCGCGACGGACGGGGAGAAGGGATCATCCGGCGAGACGATGCTAAGGGATACCTTGTGGGCAGCTTTGAGGCTCTTCTTTTCCTCGTGTGGGGCGATCTGCAATTCGAGCACTGCCTTGCCCCTGAAGTGCTCCGCCTCGTTGGTTGTCGCGGTCGCCACGAGGACTGGAATCGGACTCATGCGCTCGCCCTGCTTAAATCCAATCTTGAAGCGGTGACTGCTCGTCGGCTCAGAATACCAACCGTTGCCTGGGTCCTTAGTCAGGTCGTATTCGACCACTCCACCCTCGGCAGTGAGGTGACTGAAAAGCTCGGCATGTCCAGGTGAAGGGAGAAGGACCAAAGAGGTCAAGATGGTGAGGAGTGCCTTCAAGCTTTTTAGGTAATATCGATGCAATTTCTGGAAGTGTATAGCGGAGCCTAACCAGGCATTAACGGAGGAGATGGAAGGCTTCCACCGTCTAAGGTTCGGCTCTCATAGGGTGATCTTTGAGTATAAGATGATCCCAGGGAAACCCATAATCACCTGTGTCTTTGCCAGATCACGCCGCTGGATCTACGAGGTCTTTCAGAGCCGGTTTATGGAGTAAAAGTGTGTATCCGATCAGATCCGAATCAGGGGTCTCCACCATGGAATCCCGCCGATGATCACGACAAGGGATATCCCATACCAGATCAATGCCATCCGGTAAGCCTTCACGGAATCCGTCGCTTTTCTGCTCTTGACGGCTCCTATGTGGGCCAGCGCGAGGGCAATCACCATGTAGGTCGTATGCTCCACGGCAAAGAAACGGAGATCATGATTTTTCATTCCGACGGCGGGATTGGAACAGACGGCATGCACGATCGGACTGGCGATGGAGAGGAGAATCCCCACAAGGAACTGCGTGTCGAGAAAGGAGACATAGATCAGTCCCAAGACCCTTCCCAAGGGAACAAACGGACGCCTGCCTGAGATCTCGATCAGGCACCCGATGATGGCGGCAAGGCCCGCTATCAGGACGAACCAGCGCAGGGTGCTGTGGATGGCAAGGAGAGTGGTGTAGTGGTTGGTGAGCATGGGATGTGTCAATGGGATCAGGGTATTACCTTCTCGAAACTCGCTGTTACTGCTCCTTCGTCTCCTTTGGCGTCGTCGTTGATCGTGACGAGGATGTAGCCGTAGGTGTTTTGTTTGTGCTCGCGCCGGGTGAGTTCATACCCGTCATGATTTCCAAAATAGGTTTTGTCAGGATAGAAGGGAGCTCCGGCAGTCCCAGCGACAATCTGATTGAGGTGATATTCCTTTGGCCAGCGCCAGTTTCCTATCTCCATCCAGTCGTACATGTGATCATGTCCGGTAAAAAAGTAGCGACAACCGTACGCGTGGAGTAACTCAAGGAACTTGTCCCGGTCGGTGGGATGCGCCGCCATGTTGTCGCTATCCGGATGCATCCCGCAGGTGAAGGCCATCTCGTGGGCAAAGACAAAAATATGTTTGGCCCTGTCAGCCTTAGCCTTTTTAAGGGCTTCCTCCAGTCCCGCCAAATCGACGCGGTGTGGGGTGGCGGGCATGAACTGATCCAGTCCGATGACGACGGTTTCGGGATGTCCTGGGGGTGTGTAGGAGTAGCTGAATCCTTTTTGATTTGGAAAATAGGAGACTTTGCTGGCATCCAGAGTTGGTTTGAAAGCGGTGAGCCAAGCCTCTCCATTGGGATCGCCGTTGATCTCATGATTGCCACGGACGGGTAGTATCGTCATGGAGGGAACTTCAGTATGCGCGAGTGATTTCCAGGCAGTAAACTGTTCACCGATCTTGGAAGGGATGCGGAGATTTTCTCCATAAACGAGATCGCCAGTGAAGAGCAAAAAGGCAGGTTTTTTCAGCTCTATCTCCTCAAGGATTTTTTTAAGCACTTCCCGATGGATTCCCGTGGGATCAATGGTGGCTGCAGTGACATCGGTACGGTCATCCCCGGCCACGGCAAACGACCAGGTGGCCGCCTTGATCGCAGGAGCGAGAACGAGTAGAAGGATGAACGCAGTGGCTTTAAAAAGGTTCATGAGTGGTTAGGGTAAACAGGTTAAGGAGCGCTTATTAGAAATCGGAGGACTTAGCCTGGAGTTTCCGAAGCAGGGGCTGGTGTTCCCTGAGCGATTCCGCAGGAAGGTGGTCGATGAAAAGGATGCCATGGAGGTGATCGTACTCGTGCTGGGCCGCACGGGCCAGCAGACCTTCGGCTTCAAAATCAAGTGTTTCACCCGAGAGTTCCTGACAGACGATACGCACGCGTGCAGGACGATCCACTTCATCCAAAAGCCCGGGAATGCTGAGACAGCCTTCGGTCCCGATTTCACGATCCGTGCCCACAGGGTGAATCTCGGGGTTGATCATCACAAGAGGCATCAGGGAATCCAGTTCGATCTCCCGCCCGTCCAGCCATGCCCGGCTCGGACGATCTTTTACCGCAACCATGACATCGATGACGGCAAGCTGGATGGAGCGACCTATCTGCTGTGCGGCAAGACCCACTCCTTCCTCCTCATACATGGTCTGGAGCATTTCTTCAGCCAGAGTCACAATGGAATCGTCGATCCTGTCGATGCGGCGTCCCTTGCTGCGCAAAGCGGGGTGGCCATATTTGACAACTTCCAAAAGTCCGATGTCGGAGGATGTATTTTTTTTGCGACTCATGATCGACCGTTTATTTTGCGGAGGGTTTGGTGACGGCGGGAATGTTTTTTATTCCAGCTTCCTGAAGTGCATCCAGCACCGAAACCACTGTTCCGAAGGGAGCTTCCTTGTCGGCCTGCATGGTGATCGAGCAACCGGGATGGGATTTCTGGACTCCCCTGATTGCTGCGGCCAGCTCCTTGGTCGCAACGGATTTGCCATCCAGCATGATTTCATCGGCACCCTTGATTTGGAGAAGGACGATTTTCTTGGTTTGCTGGGGTGCGGATGATGCGACTTTGGATTCGGGAAGGTTGATCTGAAGCTGCGGCAGTCTGTCCTTGAAGGTCGTGGTGACGATGAAAAAGATCAGGAGAATCGCCAGAATATCAATCAGCGAGACGATCGTGATCGAGGGCATTTTTCTCCGTTTTGTGTAAAATCGCATGGATAAGGGATAGTAAAACCGAAGCGCCGGGGAAGCACTGTTTGAATCGGTGTTGCCCTGAAAATCTGCCCGTCAGCGAGTCTCTTGTAAAGCGGCGAGGCTGGTCGCCGGCATACCGGGCAGGGGCCGTGTTTGCCAGGAGCGGGGCGTCATTCCTGTCTGACGGCGAAACCATCTGGAGAAATAATTTGCATCCGCGAAGCCCAGTCTCATGGCCGCCGCCTGTATCCGACCTCCTTGGGAGAGGATTTTTTCGGTTGCTTTCAGCAGTTCCCGGTCCCGCCATTGTCCCAGTGTGAGACCGGTGCTGCGACGGACGAGCCGATTGAGGTGATCCTGTTGGAGTCCCACACGGCGCGCCAGTTCACCCGGCATGGGTGGCAGTCCGCCCGGATCAATCGCCCGTAAGAGCCGGTTGCTGATGGCTGATCCCTCGCTGGCAGCCGGGGAGAGTGCCATGCATGCCCTGCGACATGATTCCAAGAGCAGCAGGGTATCCCCGCCGGCTCCGAGTTCGAGTGATCCGGGGGAGGATTGTTTTTCCGGGGTTTCGTGGGAAAGCTTGTTGATCCTTTCCCGGACACGCGCCAACTCCTCGGCGGGAAGCCATCCCGAGGCTGTTCCAAATTGTTTCGGACCGGTTCCGCTCAGATCGGCAACCAGACAGATGGCAAGCCGAGGGGAGTGTTCCAGAAAGGAATGTTTGGTGCCCGGGGGGATGAAAAAGACAGCACCCGGACCGACGGGGAGCCGTCTTTTTGCGATGCGTTGTTCGCCGCGACCCCGGAGATAGAGAAGCAGTTGCCCATGGGAGTGGTGATGCGGTTGATCCTGATCAAAGGGTTGCAAGTGTCGATTGACCCGTAGCTCACGTACCGTCCAGTCGCCGCAGCGCAGATGAAGTCGCTTCAGAAGAATCGGACGGATGGGATGTTTCTGTGCCCGGCGGGTGCTGTTTCGGACGCTTCCCTTTTGTGGTGTGGTGTTGGAATTGGAGATCACTAAAGCTTAAAAACTAGGACAAAAATAAAGTCGATTTAATGCTATTAAAAGCGTTTTCTGCCAATGACAGCAGGGAATGATTCTGCGACGATTTTTTCCCATGAGCAGACCCGTCATTCTCGTCACCGGAGCCAGTCGTGGTCTTGGCCGTGGCATTGCCCTCACTCTTGCCGCCGAGGGATACGACCTCGCGATTCATTACGCTGCCAACAGTGCCGCAGCCGAGGAGACTGTGACCGCCTGCAAGGCGGTGGCACTGAGTCCGGAGCAATGCTTTCTTCCTGTTTCAGCCCAGCTTGGTTCCAATACGGAGCGCACCGCCATGATGGCACGCGTTCTGGGCGAACTCGGCCACCTGGACGCCTTGGTCAACAACGCCGGCATGGCGCCGCGTGAACGCGCCGACATTACCGAGGCGAGTGAATCAAGCTTTGACGAACTGATCTCGGTGAATCTGAAGGGGCCCTATTTTCTGAGTCAAAGCGCGGCACAGTTCTGGCTTAAGAATCCGGGTGCTTCCCGTCTCTCGGGTGGCTACAAGCTGATCTTTGTGACTTCCATCTCCGCTTCCACAGCCTCCGTGAACCGCGGTGACTATTGTATTTCCAAAGCGGGTCTGGCGATGGCCTCACAGCTCTGGGCCACGCGTCTCGCCGCCGAAGGGGTGCAGGTACTCGAACTTCGTCCCGGCATCATGGCGACGGATATGACATGCGGCGTGAAGGGTAAATACGACACACTGATAGAAGAGGGGTTGGTGCCACAACGCCGCTGGGGGAATCCACAGGATGTCGGGCTTGCCGTGAAGGCGATCTGCCGTGGTGATTTCCCCTTCAGCACAGGCGATGTCATCTATCTTGATGGAGGTTTCCATCTCCGCCGTCTCTGATAAACCCCATCCCCCAGTTTTCACCCTCCACCTCCCAACATCATGATTCAGATCGACACCACTCTTACCCCCGTTTCACTGAAGCTCGCAGCCGACCAGGTCTTTGAAGCATCGGCACCGAAGATTGCCAGTCTTCAAAAGCGCTGGAAGGACTCCGATGGCACGCCTGTCTTTACCATTGAGGGAAAATATACTTCCCGTGGTTGGACGGAATGGACACAGGGATTCCAATACGGGGCGGCGATTCTCCAGTTCGATGCCACGGGTGATGAGGAAATGCTGCGCATCGGACGCGAGGGTACCCTTCGCCTCATGGCTCCGCATCTCACGCACATCGGGGTGCATGATCATGGGTTCAACAATGTCAGCACCTACGGCAATCTCCGCCGTCTGCTTCAGGAGGGCCGCCTGCCAGCCAACGAGTGGGAGGGCCATTTCTATGATCTTGCGCTCAAGGCGAGTGGTGCCGTGCAGGCTTCGCGTTGGACGCAGCTTACGCCGGAACTGGGATACATCTATTCTTTCAATGGCCCGCACTCCCTCTTCTCAGACACGGTCCGATCCCTCCGCGCGCTGGCCGTGAGTCATCAGCTGGGTCATCGCCTCATGGGTGAGAATGACAGGGCGGCCAATCTCCTCAGTCGCATCATCCAGCACGCCGAGACGACGGCCCGCTACAATGTCTATTTTGGTAAGGGACGCGACATCTACGATCTCCCCGGTCGTGTCGTTCACGAATCGATCTTCAACACGAATGATGGAAACTACCGTTGTCCATCAACCCAGCAGGGATACACCCCCTTCTCGACATGGACACGCGGACTGGCATGGATTCTCTGCGGATATCCCGAGCAGATGGAATTTATCGAGCAACTTCCTGACGAAGAGTTGGCTCCCTTCGGAGGAAAGCAGCTAATCCTCGACCGCTTCCTTGAAGTCTCCAAAGCCGTTGCAGAGTTTTATATCCGTGAGACACCGACCGACGGCATTCCCTACTGGGACACGGGTGCTCCGGGACTTGTGCATCTGGGTGATTACAATGACCGTCCGGCAGAGCCGTTCAATGCCTACGAGCCGGTTGACAGCTCCGCGGCTGCGATCGGGGCGCAAGGGTTGCTGCGGCTTGGTCGTTATCTGACCCGACATGGAAAGACCGAGGAAGGCTCCCGCTACACTGCGGCTGGACTGACCGCCTCGCGCACACTCTTCTCCGAGCCTTACCTGAGTCTGGATCCAAATCACGAAGGACTGCTCCTGCACACGGTCTATCATCGTCCCAATGGATGGGATCACATTCCGGCGGATCAGAAAGTTCCCTGTGGCGAATCCGCCCAATGGGGGGACTACCACCTTCGTGAGTTGGCCCTCTACATCAAGCGCGAAGCCGAGGGCCTCCCATATCTCACCTTCTTTGGCAAAGTCTAGGAACCAAGCCTGATTTGCCCCGTCGATTCCCAACCGTCCAAAACCCCAACAGTCGTCCAAAAATGATCATTTCTGACCTTTCGCAAATTGCAGGCCGCACCTATCCCGCCCGCCGTCGCACTCAAAACATCGTCGGGGGGGTAGCTCCGATACAGGCCACCAACTTCGCCATGGGCAATGTCACCCTGGAGCCCAACGGTGGACAGGTGCCATGGCACAATCAGGAGCAGGAAGAGGTCTATTTTGTCGTCGAGGGTGATGGGGAGATGTGTCTCGGGAGTGAGCGCAAGGCAGTAAGCACCGGTCAGGCTGTCTATATTCCCCCGGGTGTTTTTCATCAACTTACCAATGTCGGCAGCACGCCGCTTCGTATGATTTATGTCTATGGTCCTGCCGGAGATGTCGCCCATTGGAGGCAGGAACTCGAAGGCACACTCCCCGTTGCCGGAGTCGATGTCCCGGCACTTCCCCAAGGGGCGCAGCCGCAGTGCACCAAGAAACCGGAATAATTTTTACTCCCGCCAGAAAGAACAAACCTCCAACAACCAAGATTATGAAAGAACACCGCATCGGCATCATCATGAACGGCGTCACCGGACGCATGGGCACCAACCAGCATCTGCTCCGCTCCATCAAGGCCATCATCGACCAGGGGGGCATCCGCCTTGGAGACAATGAGATCATCATGCCCGATCCCATTCTGGTCGGTCGCAGTGCTTCCAAGCTTGTTGCCCTTGCGAAAAGAGCCGGGCTTCCCGAAGACCGCATCTCCACTGATCTTGATGCTGTTTTGGCCGATCCCAATAACCAGATCTATTTTGACTCCACCCTTACCGGACAACGACCCGACGGGGTGCGCAAGGCAATCAAGGCAGGGAAGCATATCTACTGCGAGAAACCGACGGCCACGACTTCTGAGGAGGCGCTCGCTCTTTTCAATGAAGTCACTGCTGCCGGACTCAAGAATGGCGTGGTGCAGGATAAGCTGTGGCTTCCCGGCCTCCTGAAGCTGAAATACCTCATCGACACGGGGTTCTTCGGTAAAATTCTTTCGGTAAGAGGCGAGTTCGGTTACTGGGTTTTCACCGGCGAGTTTGAGAAACTCCAGCGCCCCTCGTGGAATTATCGCAAAGAGGATGACGGTGGCATCATCGTCGATATGCTCTGTCACTGGCAGTATGTGATCCAGAATCTTTTCGGTGAGATCAAGTCACTCACCTGTCTCGGTGCCACGCATATTCCCGAACGCTGGGATGAGCAGGGAAAAACATACAATTGCACTGCCGACGACTCGGCCTATGCCACCTTCGAGTTGGAAAACGGCGTCATCTGCCACTTCAACTCCTCCTGGAGCGTTCGGGTGAACCGTGAGGATCTACTGACCCTGCAAGTCGATGGCACACACGGATCTGCTGTGGCCGGACTTCGTGATTGCAAGGCCCAGTCGCTTGCCGCGACACCCCGTTGCATCTGGAATCCCGATATTGACAGTCCGATTGATTATAAGGATGGCTGGACACGGGTGCCGTCCAACGATACCTATGACAATGCCTTCAAGGTGCAGTGGGAACTTTTCCTCAGGCATGTCGTCAAGAATGATCCCTTCCCATGGAATCTTCTTCAGGGCGCAAAAGGAGTCCAGCTTGCCGAACTGGGGATCCAGTCTTGGGAAGAGCGGCGTTGGCTCGATGTGCCGAAACTCGGCTAGTCATTTTTAGCGAAACGAATTTGTGAAGGGTTGCTAAGGCAACCCTTCACCACTGGATCAGCATGGTCTGGAGATATTTATCCTGTACGGATCATCTGAATGGGGTAGATCCGTCTTCTCGGCTTTTTAGTTTGCCAGAGGCTTGGAGAAAAAAATTAATGACATCCCTGTGAATCGATCCGCTGCCAAATATGTTCTGATGGCGCTGCTGGCATCCCTTTCGACCGTTTACGCTGGGAACCCTCCAATTACAGAACTCCAGATTGATCTCAAAGCTCCGCTGAGGCCTTTTGCTCCGACCTATGCAGGACTGATGACAGAAGAGATCAATCATTCCTACGACGGTGGTCTCTATGCCGAGCTGATTAGGAATCGTGCCTTCGGAGACAACCAGACCAATGCTGATGGCTGGTCGATCAGCATTCCGACTAATGCCCGAGCAAGAATGAGTGTGACAAGGGCTTTTCCATTGACGGACAAGCTGCCCAATAGTCTTCAAGTCGATATTTCCAAGGTAGCTACCAACCATCCGATTTTAATTTCAAACGAAGGCTACTGGGGCATCCCAGTGATGCCCGACACGATCTACAAGGTTGTTTTTTGGGCCAAGGGGAACAATGAATGGAGCAGCAAGTGGAAGGGTAAACACGAGGGGACGAATCCTCCCCTTCCTCTCTTCCGTTCGCCGTTGGGTATTTCATTAAAGAGTGCGGATGGAGCCAAGGTGTATGCCACCTCGGAGTCACCTGCGTTGACTGGCGAATGGCAGAAAATCGCACTGACTCTCAAGACCGGCCACGATGTGATTGCAAGCAAGGAGAATCAGTTTGTTATCAGCGCTGCTGCGCCCGGTTTCTTCAATCTAAGTCTCGTTTCACTCTTTCCGCCGACTTATAAGGATCGTCCGAATGGCACGCGGACTGATCTGATGGAAAAACTTGCTGATCTTCATCCTCAGTTTCTCCGCTTCCCCGGAGGGAACTATCTGGAAGGGGACAACCTCTGGGAACGCTTTGACTGGAAGCAGATGCGCGGACCGCTGGAGTTTCGTCCCGGTCACCAATGCTGTTGGCACTACCGTTCTTCGGACGGATTCGGGCTCTTGGAGTTCATGGGCTGGTGTGAAGACCTCGGTATGGAGCCGGTGCTTGCGGTCTTCGCCGGTTACTCCATGCACCAGCAGCCTGTCTGTGCCGGACCGCTGCTTGATTCTTATGTTCAGGATGCTCTCGATGAGATCGAGTATCTGACAGGTGATGCGAAGAGATCCCATTGGGGAGCCTTGCGTGCCAAAGACGGACATCCCGAACCCTTCAAGCTAAAGTATATCGAAATTGGGAACGAGGACACGTTCGACAAGTCCAAGAGCTATGATGGGCGATTTGCCCAGTTTTATGATGCGATCAAGGCGAAGTATCCCGAGCTCCAACTGATAGCCACGATTACTGT
>CAIJRY010000219.1 GCA_903823215.1 uncultured Spartobacteria bacterium | reverse complement strand
TCCTCAAGAATGACAATACCAGCCCCCTCTCCCATGACGAACCCGTCACGATCCTTGTCAAAGGGACGGGATGCCTTCTCAGGCTCGTCATTGCGCGTGCTCATCGCTCGCATCGAGGAAAAGCCTCCCATTCCCAGCGGGGTGATGGTGGCCTCGGCTCCACCAGCCACGAAAGTATCGGCATCGCCGAACTTGATGATGCGCCAGGCTTCGCCAATGGAATTGTTTGCCGTCGCACAAGCGGTGACAATCGACATGTTCGGGCCGGTAAGTCCGTATTCCATCGAGATGAGACCGCTTGCCATGTTGCTGATCATCATGGCGATGGTGAAGGGGGAAATCTTGGAGGGCCCTTTCTCCACGAGTTTCTTGGCCTCGTTTTCCATGCTGTAGAGTCCGCCAATTCCACTCCCGACAATCACGCCAAACCGTTCACGATCCGTCGTCTCAGGATCAAGCCCGGCATCGGCAAGCGCAAGCTTTGCCCCCGCCATTGCAAACTGGGCAAAGCGGTCGGCGCGCCGGGCATCCTTGGGGGTCTTGAACCATGCGGAGGGTTCGAACCCCTTGACCTCACCCGCGATCAGGCAATCGAATCCGGTCGAGTCAAACGCCTCATACCGGGTAATCCCGGATCGGCCCTCGGTAAGATTTTTCCAGAAGGTTGGGATGTCCGACCCAACGGGGCTGACGACTCCAAGACCAGTGATAACAACTCTGCGTTCGCTCATAGAAAATTGACACCTGAAAACGGCGTCCTGCAAATGAGTCTGAGGGAGAGCACTTTGGCAACCAAAATCTCCCCGCTGGAGCTTCAATTTTCTTCCATGTATTGTAAATTGTCTCTTGCATCCCGTTGATTCACGGATTCATCTGAACGCATGGAAACGCCTCCTCCTCTGACTCCCAATCCCAGCGACCCTGATAACTCATTTGTCCCAAGCTCCGCGATATCTGAACAAGATCGCTCCTGGTGCATCGGACTCCATCTATCGGGTCTATCGGGCATCGTGCTTGGATTTGCACTCGCCCACATCATCGTACCGCTCGTCATATGGCTGGTCAAACGAGCCGACAGCCCCCAGATCAATGCGACCGGCAAGGAAGTCCTGAACTTCCAGATCTCTTACTCGATCTATCTGGCCGTTTCCGGCTTGCTCTGCTTCGTCTTCATTGGGTTGCTTCTCTTTCCCATTCTCTTTGTTGCCTGGGTTACACTCACCATCATCGCAGCAGTGAAGACCAGCAATGGTGAGGAATATCGCTATCCGGGCATCATTCGCTTCCTGAGCTAAGCATTCCTAGTCTGATCTGAATCTCTTAGATCCTGAAAACACCTTGCGCAGCCCGGGATACTGGGGCAGTGTGTGCTGGTTAGAAATAACAGGGGGCGTACTGGCTTCGACCCGAAGCTCATTGCGCGTTCTGCATGCCGAGGATGATTCGTTGGCCTCGTTAAAAATCGAGTCACAAAAAATAAACGCAGATTACGAAGATCTAGCTCTCGCGGCCTAACGCCGCGACGCTGACACACCGACGCCTACTAGGTGTGAAGGCGACGACAGAAGGCTGGCTCACTGGCGGATTGACCGCGCCGGGGAGTGAATCGATTTCGTGGACAATCGGAGGAAAGCAGCGTGCCGCACAGTGGCCGACCTCTTAAATCCCAAGTGCGGTCAAGCATGTGGACGGACGCCTGATGCGGTTCGGGGACAGGGGTTCGACTCCCCTCGCCTCCACCCTTTTGTTTCTTCTTTGGTTGACATTGGAGTGATTCCCGATACTCTCTCCCCTCCTGCTGTCCAACCAACCGGGACTTTTTCCATGGCCACCTCCGAAATCATCCTCACTGAAGCCGTTCCCTCTCTGGGAGCAGAAGCCGATATCGTCAAGGTTCGCGCCGGCTACGCCCGTAATTTTCTGATCCCCGGAGGCAAGGCTCTAGAGGTCACTCCCGCTTCCCTTCGCAAGATCAATCACCTCAAGGCCAAGCGCGCCGAGCGTGAGGCCCGTGAGATCAACGAGGCGGAGGCCGTTGCTGCAAAAATCAATAAACTTCGTCTGACCCTGAAGCTTGAGACCGGCGAAACCGGCAAGGCTTTCGGCTCCATCACAGCCGCCGATCTTCTCGAACG
>CAIJRY010000218.1 GCA_903823215.1 uncultured Spartobacteria bacterium | reverse complement strand
GTTATCGACCCGAAGGAGTAGCCGGCGAAGGGTATCCCTTCTATGCAAATACCAATGAAGAGTTTCAGGAACTCCTTGCGGCGAGGGAAAAGCTCCCTTAAATGTTTTCCAACCATGAAAGATCTCTATCTTCTTCCCTTGATTGCCTCCTCTCTCTTGCTCTCCGGATGCAATACCATGAAGGGGCTCGGTGAGGATATCAGCGGTTCGGCTACCTGGACGCAGGACAAGATTTCCGGAGACAGCTCCGTGAAAACTTCCGATGCCCAGTATGTGAAAAATCCCCCGCAATTTCCCAAGAGCACTTCAGGCAACTGATACCATCTTTCATCATTAACTGGACTCTCTTGCTGGTTCTTTTGGCGCGTGGCATCGTTGTCATCCCTCAGGTTACCTGAGGGTAGCCCTCGGTCTTTTGCCTCGCCGTCGCCCGACGGCCTCGTCTCTTGAGGGACTGCTTCGCAGGTTACTCCGTGCCTTTGACTCACTCGCTC
The DNA here is from genome assembly GCA_903823215.1 of uncultured Spartobacteria bacterium. GTDB lineage: Bacteria > Verrucomicrobiota > Verrucomicrobiia > Chthoniobacterales > UBA6821 > UBA6821. The sequence goes on along the minus strand of CAIJRY010000218.1, from coordinate 1,921 downwards.
CCGCTCGTTTCGCCCCGTTGGGGCCTTGCCTCCGGCAAGCTCTATCTCGCCCATTCCCATGGACTCGATTCAGCACTCGGCGTTGCCTCATCACACACCAAAATTCCTGCGCTATATAGTCGGCCCTTAAAAAGCCCATTGTGGTGTTGGTGTGTGGATGGTGGGGGCGTAGAGAGATAATCGTGATAGGATCTGGATTAGAGCCGAGAGTCTGCGCCTCATCCAAAGGGATAGATTGGCAGCGGTGGCAGCCAGGAGGAGGTTGATCGAGTCACCCTGTTGCCCCTTGAGGAAGTTGCGACCGAGGCGGAAGTCACTCTTGAGGTGTCCGATGCGTGGTTCGATGGCTGCCCTTCGGCGGAAGCGTGCCCTAGCCTTGCGTATCTGATACGGGGAGTCGTTCTTTTTGGGAACTCCCGGGGTGATGAGCGTTGTATCTTCCCAATGGGTTCTTCCCCGGTAGCCCCGATCCGCAATGGCCACTCTCGGAGAGTAACCGCAGAGCCTCCTAAGCTGAGAGAGAGCTTCCCCGAGCGAGTGACCATCATAGTCGTTTTCCGGAAGACTGTAGGCACCAAGGATCACCCCACCATTCTTGCCTACAAGCACGCTGGCCTTGGCTCCAAACTCGTACTTCTTGTGCTCCTTGCCCTTGGAGAGGCAGTAAACATGCGGCTCGTGCAGGGAATAGATCTTGTTTGTATCTTTCCTTTTTTGGGAGAGCACACGGGCCGCTAGGCAGAGCCACCGACGATCTGAACTTTCCTGCGGCAGAGAACGATCTAACTGCCTCACCACTTTCCATGCGATCGTCTTCAACTTCCGTGATGCCTTCCTTGCGCGGGCAACCCCGTTCTTGCTCCGTCTGCCTCGCTGTGCCAAGAGCAGCTTGGGAAGGGTGCGCGCGTAACTCTGCCTCAAGGCGATGTTGTTCCTCTTCGCCAGCTTGACTCCCGTCTTCACGATCTTGGCTGCAAGCTTAGTATCCGTCGGAAAGGTGATGTTCTTCTCCTGAGTGGTGGTGTCCACCACCACTTCCCCTTCGAGCGCCTTCTGACCATGTACGGCAATGGATGCAGAGAAGATCTTCTCGGCCCCTCCAGGACCAATCCTGTTACGGAAGTGGGTCAACTCGCTCGGCTCACACGGACTGCCCCATTGCATCTGCTCTTCTCCACAAAAATACTGGGCATACGGACTCAGGCTCCAAAACTCCACCACTCGCTCGTCGCTCAAGTTCTGCAGATGCTTGAGTAACAGTAATCCCACCATCCTCCGTATCGGCAGCGCCGGGCGCCCCTCTTCGCTGTAAAGGGCGCCAAACTCCATCTCAAAGCGACTCCAGTCAATCTGGTGGGCTAATCGGTAAAGCCCTTGTCTGCGATCAAGCTGGCTTCTGAGATCCGGTAGTAAAAAGGTTCCTTGTTGGCTCGGCTGTGTTCTCGATTTCATCTCTCTCGGTTTACGGGGCTTGATGGCTTCTTTGCCCATCCTCTCGTAATCCAATCAAGCAAATGCCATGCCTATTATCCTAATCACCAAACTCTTATCCCATTTTTAAGGACCGACTAATTATGAAGTATGAAAAAAATCAGGAGCAGAAAGCATCGCCTACGCCTATTTCATCCCTCATCCTTCATAATTCATCCTTTTTCTTTACATCGACATGCCGCCGTCCACTGCCAGCACCTGACCTGTGATATAGGCCGCTGTGGGCCCGGCGAGGAAGGCGACTGTGGAGGCGATTTCCTCGGGCTGGCCAAAGCGGGCTAGCGGAATCTGGGAAAGGGCTCCCTTGCGAATCTCCTCGTTGAGCACGGCCGTCATATCGGTTTCGATGAAGCCGGGGGCCACCACATTCACCGTGATGCCACGGCTGGCCACTTCCTTGGCCAGACTCTTGCTGAGACCGATAAGTCCG
>CAIJRY010000217.1 GCA_903823215.1 uncultured Spartobacteria bacterium | reverse complement strand
CGTTTTGTGCGGAAGTTGAGGTTGTCTTTGGTGTTGCAACCCCTTTCAACCAAACCTCTTCCCGCAAAACGATGCTTTTTTAACTTCGGAGTTCGGGTTGAAGTTCATCGATGAGTTTGAGGAGCGTGTTGATGAGAGGGCGGCAAGCTCGTTTGGTTTGGTGTTTTAGATTCATGAGGGAGCGGATGGAGTGCATTTTTTCATAGAGGGGTTTGAGGGCTGGGTGTTTGTTGAAGAGTTGGAGGCGGCGGGCATGGTCAAGAGGGGTGAGGTTGTCAGTACGTTTGCGCAGGGCAGCGAGCAAGCCCTTATGGTTCTTGATTTGGGGAGCGATCTGGCGGGCGAGTTCCAAGAAGTGTTGGATGATGAGACGGATGACATGGAAGCGGTCTACGACGATTTTGGCGTTTGGGAAGTGGGAGGCGATGAGGCGGCGGTAAGGACTGGAGAGGTCGATACAGACCACGCGCACCTTTTCCCGGCCCTGGAGGCGCTCCAGATAGGGTCGCAGATCGGCTTCGCTGCGACCCGGTACGATATCGAAGATGCGGTGGTTTTTCAGGTCGGCAAAGGTGGTGGCAAAACGCAGTCCTTTGTGAAGGCTGTGTTCGTCAATACCCAGGACGGAGGGGCATTGAAGACTGAGGCGTTCGGCAGCCTTGCGTTGAGTGAACTGACCGTAGATACGCGAGACGGTGGCCGCCCCGATCCTTTCGATCCGAGCCATGGAGGAGGCTGGTATCCCCTCGTGGTGCTGCTCAAAGATGCGAGAGCGGAAGGGCTCGGTACTTCGTCGCCCCGGTAGAAGACCGGGTAGTGGCTGAACGAAGTGGCGCTTGCATTGGCAACAGTGAAAACGGCGGCAATGGATGCGTAGAAGACTCCGCACCAAAGGCGTCGAGATGGCGAGCCCGGCGCTCATATCTGCCCTTGCTGCGCAGTCGTACGCCTGCGCAGCAAGGGCAACTCACCTTTGTGGCCTTTAAGGGCGCTAGGTGGACAGTAAGTTGGTTTTCGTGCTCGCTTGAGAGCACTAGATAGCCTTGAATTCCAATTCGGTTATACACAGGGGACATGGTGGCGGTTCATACCGCCTCATGTCCCCAATCTTTGATTAAGAGCCAGTCATCACAGATAATAAGGGCGCTCCCACTGATCGCACAGAAAATCAGACCGAGCGAACCGTGATGTTTGAAGGGGGCTTTTGCCTATTTTGATTTAAGGCGACAAGGATTCTATCAGCAGTAGCCCGTGCGGTCATCCCGTATTTCTCGCGGAGGATGACAACCGATCCGTGCTCGATGAACTGATCGGGCCAGCCGATTCGAACCAACGGTGTGCTGATCCCGGCGTCGGAAAGATGTTCCGCCACTGCGGCGCCGAAGCCTCCCGCCAGGGCATGGTCTTCCAGCGTGCAGAGAATTTTCACGCTTCGGGCAAAGAATTCGAGGGTGGTGACATCCAGCGGCTTGATCCAGCGGGGGTTGATGACCGCTGCCTTGATACCTTGTTTTTCGAGCAGTTCGGCGGCCTCCAGGGCAACCTCGCAGAAATTACCCAATCCGAAGAGTGCCACATCAGCCCCATGGCGGAGCACCTCGGCCTTCCCTATTTCCAGCAACCTGGGCTTGGTCTTGGGCACGACTCCCGTACCAGCCCCCCTGGGATAGCGGATGGCAATGGGCCCCTCGTGATGATGGACCATTGTCCAGAGCATGTCGGCAAACTCCTCCTCGTCACGAGACTGCATCGCAATGATGTTCGGAATGCTGCGCAGGTAGGCGATGTCAAAAAGACCGTGGTGCGTCGGCCCGTCGTCCCCCGAGAGTCCGGCGCGATCCATGCAGAGGGCGACACTGAGATTCTGCAGCGCAATGTCATGAACGATCATGTCAAACGCCCGTTGCATGAAAGTGGAGTAAATTGTCAGGAAGGGCTTCATCCCGCGGGTCGCCATCCCAGCCGCAAAGAGGGCGGCATGTTCCTCGGCAATCCCCACATCGTAGAATCGGTCGGGATGCCGTGAAGCGAACTGAGTCAATCCGGTACCGTTGGGCATCGCTGCCGTGATGGT
>CAIJRY010000216.1 GCA_903823215.1 uncultured Spartobacteria bacterium | reverse complement strand
AGTGAGGAAAGCCATTCCCTTACTTCTTTCGAGTGAATGGCGAGACGGCAGATCAGCTGTGTTGATTCCGATAAATTCACGCTGCCCGAAACCGGATCATCACTTTGCTCGTCATGTGGAATGATGGAATTCTTGCGTCCAACTTCCATGAGAGCCTCGACCGATAGTCCGAGTCTGGAGGCCACATGGGATGCGGTCGTTTCTCGTAAAACCGCTTCCGGCAGGAGGTTTAGATACGCTCCGAGTTTGCGGGCAATATTAGCTTTTTCTCGCGGGCCGAAGTTTTCTCCGGCACGATTCATCTCCTTCTGGATGGTATGTTCAAAGAAATCCGTGGCTCCGGCAATTTGCTCCTGGAATACCTCGACACCTTTCTCCCGGATCAAGGAATCAGGATCCGAGCCGCCTGGCAGGCTGGCCACCCTGACATCGATTCCAGCTGACAAGAGTGCAGGAAGAGACTTCTCGACGGCATTCTGCCCTGCCGTATCTGAATCAAAACAGAGGATCACCCGTTCGACGAATCTTCGCAGAAGACGGGCTTGTTCCGTTGTAAAGGCCGTTCCCTGCGGGGCGACGACATTCGTGACCCCATGCTCAAAAGCCGAAATCAGATCAATCTGACCTTCCATGACAATTGCAGTCCCTGTGTCGACAAGGGAACGCTTGCTCTTATCGAGCCCAAAGAGAACCCGTCCCTTGGAAAAAATCGGGGTTTCCGGCGAGTTCACATACTTTGCTTCCCTGTCGGAGTCATTGAGAATGCGTCCGCTGAAAGCCACCACTTCGCCATAGTCGTTCCGGATCGGGAACATCAGACGATCCCTGAAACGGTCATAGCCGCCCGTTTGATCACCCTCCTTGAATGTCAAAAGCCCTCCCTGAATCAACTCCATGCGCGTAAATCCCCTACTTAATCCCCAGTTTCGGAAAACATCCCATCCTCCAGGAGCGAATCCAAGCTGCCACGCCACAGCAATTTCCTTACTCAATCCTCGTTTGCGGAGGTAAGCACGGGCATGTTCCGCATCCTGCGAACGGAGGAGTTGGGAATGATACCACGCAGCGGCCTCTTTGTGCAGTTCGATCAGGCGGCTGCGCTGATCTCGGCGGGATTGCTCCTCGGGATCATTTTCCTCGCTGAGTACGATTCCGGCTTTCTGGGCAAGGCGGCGCACAGCCGTCGGGAAGTCGACATGCTCATAATCCATGACAAACCGGAAGACACCACCTCCTGCTCCACATCCAAAGCAATGGAATGATTGCCTGGAGGGATTCACATTGAATGAGGGGCTTTTTTCCTTATGAAAAGGACAGAGGGCGCGGAAATTGGCGCCGGCAGGCTTCAAAGGAAAATAACTTCCGATGATCTCCACGATGTTGCTCGCATCGGCGACTCGTTGAATGCTCTCTTCGGCAATGCGTGGCATGGAGATCTAAGAATGAACGGGGGAAGATGAATTTTGAAGGATGAAAAATCGCTCAGGAAATGCAGCTGCGGCCTGTCTTTTTAGAACGGTGTCCATTGGGGCGATGAGCCTAAAATGAATTCCTGGGATCACTTCAAATCATGATCAATTTCAGTGCAGAGGCTGTTGCCATGAAGATGAGGAGCCATTCAAAGGAGGCTTGGGGGATTTTTCCCAGCAGCAGCTTTCCCGCGATCATCCCCAAAGCCACCATGGGAAGCAGTACCAGATTCAAAGAGAGGGATGTTTTGGAAATAAGACCCAGATTATAACTCAACGGAACCTTGGTCAGATTCGTGATAAAGAAAAACCAGGCGCAGGTGCCGACAAAGGCCATCTTGTCCAGTCGTCGGGCCAGAAGATAAAATGTCATCGCAGGGCCTCCCGCGTTGGCTACCATTGTCGTGATTCCTGCAAGAAATCCGGAGCAAATCGCAAGCATCGGATGATGCGTGATGGTCGCAAGAACCCTTGTGTCAAATCTCTGCCAAATGACCAGCATCATCATTGCAAAGATCATCCATCCAAGAAAATGTCCGAAGATGGCACCCGGAATCCGATCCATGAGAATCCAGCCTGCCAGAAGGCCAAAAAATGTTGTCGGAAGCAGTTTCCAGAAATCCCTCCAGATGACATGGCGATGAAAACTTCCAACAGCCATGAGATCGGCTGCGATCAACATGGGCAAAACTGCCCCGGTGGACTGCTTGGCTGGCAGAATCTCCGCCATCAGCAAGACGGCGATGATTCCAAAACCACCGAATCCGGCTTTTGCCAACCCGATGCAAAGCGCCGCACAGGCAGCCATCACCCAGCTTGGAGGAGGAAGTTCAGGAAGTGACAGGTCGATCACCTTGCAACTTATTTTCCCTTCGGAATGGATTTGATCATTCGCGTCATTTCATGAAGCTGGCGGTCAAGAAGTTGAGAATCAGAAGCACGCTCCTGTTCTATCTGAGTGCAGAGTGCCTTGACGCTCTGGATCACTTCACTTCTTGCCATGGACTGCAGTAGGCCAGCAATACTGCTTCCTGGCATTACTAGGTTTGTGTAACGCAGAAGTGACCGGTGTTCCTGATCCGATCCATTACCGAATGGCTCGATCCGAAGGTTCCCCTTGCTCCCCTTGATGTACGATGCCCTAAGAACATTCCAGGAGACCTCATAGACACCCGGAATCTCCTCGGCATGAATTTCATTTCGCGAAACATAAACCTCATTGGGCAGCATCATCGGCATTTTCAGTGTGTATTCAGCCTCACGAATCCATGGTTGGGGAGTACCAACCAAGTGGACAGAGAGACAGTTGGGCACATATTTTGGGTCGAGTTCGCAGTCCCAGAAAACCGCTGCAGACTGAGCTGAAGATGCTTTGACCAGCATATAGACCGTGTAACGGGGCCACGGATTTCCAGCGACGCACTCCTCGATGACAAGCGGTTTACCTGAGGAAAGTAGCTCCTGTTGCTGAGAGGTAAGTCCCGACCACATGGATGATTCGCTGGCGGCACAAGATAAGGATGTCGAGGCTAGGAACAGAAAAAGAAATAGAATCAGACGACGCATCCCCCCACATCTACTAATCGAGGAAACTCCGGTCAATCTTGCGGAGAGGATTGAAGAGCCGTCATGAAAAATCGCTTTCGCAAAATCGGTAAAAAATATAGCATATACTGTTCAATGGGGCTGTAGCTCATCTGGTAGAGCGGTTCGTTCGCAATGAACAGGTAAGGGGTTCGAGTCCCCTCAGCTCCACCAGCTTGGAGTGCATTGTCGTTAAACTGCAGCAAGCGATGAAATGCTGCTTTCTAGCGCGGTTCTTTTTTTTGTTCGGCTAGGGCTTGCATCCTGGCTTTTTTCTCCCGCGAGTAGGCGGCCCGGGTCATGATCACGAGCTTATGACGCATGGTGTCGTAGATGGCGAAGGATTTGTTGTCGGAGGAGTTCCACACGCTGTTGATACTGAAGCGCCCTACCTGCTTCCATCCGGCTCCACCCCCCTCGCTCTGGAGCAGGGAGGTAAGTGGTTCCTCGCTGAGTTCTTCGGGAAGCCCCATCATTTCATTGGGTGAAAAAATGCTCAGAACATCACAATGTCCCTGATCAAAATGAGCGATTGCACAGAAGCCGGCATTTCTAAAACAGAGCAATCCACTCTCTTTCATCGCATCCCTCTCAGGTTTGCCATACCGGGCGATGCACTGCTCTGAAGTTGCTCCCATCTGGGCGTGAGCCAAGGCGCCTGAAATAAGCAACAGGAAGAGGAACAAATAGTGCACAGGGGTAAAGGAGGTTCTATGTGTTGCCATGCTCTCCATCCTTTTTATCCGTGTGAGTAAAATCTTGCAAATCTCTCCTCAAGCAGAGATGAGCGATGTATGGATTTAAACAATGTTACCGTTCACGCCAAAGCCAATGTCTATTTTGAGGGTAGGGTGATCTCGCACACGGTGATTACCTCGACTGGTGAGCACAAAACCGTCGGCGTCATCCTGCCTGGGAGTTATCATTTCGGAACCAAGCAGGCCGAGAGGATGGAGCTCATTGTGGGAGAGGCCGATGTGCTTCTTGATGGAGGTGATAAGGCGAACCGACATACCGCTTCACAGCCATCCTCCAGCTTTGATGTGCCTGCAAATTCCGGCTTCACCATTACCGTCAGCGGTGAACCGTGCCATTATATCTGCTCCTTTCTTGCGGAATCATGAGGTATGACAAGGCGTACTTCGACCATTGGTACCGTGATCCGGTGACACGGGTCAAATCGGCGGCGGGTATAGCAAGAAAAGCTGCGCTGGCACTGGCGGTGGCCGAGTATTATCTGGAGCGATCCGTCAAAACCGTTCTGGACATAGGATGCGGTGAGGGTAACTGGCTCGCTCCACTGAAAAAACTTCGTCCCTCCATCCGATATACCGGTATTGATTCGAGTCCCTATGTCGTGGCTCGCTATGGCAAAAGCCGGGGAATTTGCCTGGGTTCCTTTGCGTCAATGGATTGGTGCGCACTCCGGGAAACCTACGACCTGATCATCTGTAGCGACATGCTTTTTTATCTCTCTCCCAGTGAACTCAGGGAAGGCCTCTCCTCGATGGCCCCGCGAATTGGTGGAATCGCTTTTCTGGAACTCTATACCGATAAGGATGCGGTGATCGGTGATTTTCCAAAAAAGGGTCTTTTCCCCGCCGCCTATTATAAAAAACTACTCAGAGAAAACGGACTTGTTTCCGTTGGATCCCAATGCTACCTCGGTCCGGAGCTTACCAGCCATGCAATGGAAATGGAGCATGGAGGATAAGGGATTCTGGAGTCAGGACTTTTTGACGGTAAATTGCGACCTGTTATCCAGAATGCAATTCACTAGCATGTCATCATGAAGATCGCCCGCATCCTGCTGCAAGATGGAATCATTGCTTATGCCCGTGCCACGGGTGAGGGGATGGAGCTTCTTCATGGAGATCCCTTTTCAGGACTGACTCCAACTGGCAGAATCACAGATACCTACTCCCTACTTGCACCTGTGGTTCCCCCGGCGATCTTGTGCATCGGTCTGAATTACCGAGCTCATGCCGAGGAAATGAAGGCTCGCCTCCCTGACTATCCGGTTCTTTTCTTCAAGAATCCATCAGCACTTCTTGATCCGGGAGCTGTGATCAGGATTCCCCGGACGCCCGCATCGACACAGGTCGACTACGAGGGCGAACTTGCTATTGTCATTGGACGCGCCTGTAAAAATGCCACGCGTGAGAATGCTTTTGATTTCATCCTGGGTTATACTTGTGCCAATGATGTGAGCGCCCGGGATTGGCAGAAGCAATGGGGTGGCTCCCAATGGTGTCGAGGCAAATCCTTTGATACATTTGCTCCGCTTGGGCCATACTTTGTAACTTCTGACGAGATTCCCAATCCCAATGACCTCAGACTCACGACCAGAGTGAATGGTGAGGTGCTTCAGGATTCCAAGACATCGGACATGATCTTCGATATTCCTGCACTCGTCGAATTTCTCAGTGGTGAGACCACGCTCGCTCCGGGAACGGTGATACTCACGGGAACACCTTCAGGTGTGGGGTTGGGCCGAACCCCTCCTCGCTGGCTTCAACCGGGAGACTTGGTCGAGGTGGAGATTGAAGGAATCGGAATCCTCTCAAACTTCGTGGAATGAAGAGCTGAAGCGCTTTAAACCCGAACTCCGAAGTTGAGGTAAGAGAAAGGGGTTAAGAAGGGCACAAGGGAGGGTTGAAAAGAGATTGGGATCTGAACTTCGGCGAAGTTGGGATTTTCCAGTGTAAGATGGCCTCCAGCAGAGGTTTATGTTTT
>CAIJRY010000215.1 GCA_903823215.1 uncultured Spartobacteria bacterium | reverse complement strand
GGAATCCGAAAGCGAATAAAGCATGACCGACACCAACCAAAAGCAACTGGGCAACACCCTCTGGAGCATCGCCGACCAACTGCGCGGGGCCATGGATGCGGACGACTTCCGCGATTACATGCTGTCCTTCCTCTTCCTGCGCTACCTCTCCGACAACTACGAGACGGCGGCGAAGAAGGAACTGGGGCGGGATTACCCCGATGTGGGCGGAGACGCCCGCAAGGTGCCGCTGTCGTTGTGGTATGCCAATAACCCGGACGACATCCCGGAGTTCGAGAAGCAGATGCGGCGCAAGGTGCATTACGTCATCCAGCCCGCGCACCTCTGGAATAGCATCGCCAATCTGGCACGCACCCAGAACGCGGAACTGCTGAACACGCTGCAAGCGGGCTTCAAATACATCGAGACGGAATCCTTTCAGAGCACCTTCCAAGGCCTGTTCTCCGAGATCGACCTGAGTTCCCCCAAGCTGGGCAAGTCCTACGCCGACCGCAACGCCAAGCTCTGCACCATCATCCAGAAGATCGCCGAGGGGCTGAATGACTTCTCCACGGACATCGACGCACTGGGCGATGCCTATGAATACCTGATCGGCCAGTTTGCCGCCGGGTCCGGCAAGAAGGCGGGCGAGTTTTACACTCCGCAGCAGATTTCCGACATCCTCTCCACCATCGTCACGCTGGACAGCCAGGAACCGAAAACCGGACCGAAGAAGCGTCTGGAAAGCGTGCTGGATTTCGCCTGCGGCTCCGGCTCCCTGCTACTGAACGTGCGCAAACGCATGGGGCCGCAAGGCATCGGCAAGATCTACGGGCAGGAGAAGAACATCACCACCTACAACCTGGCCCGCATGAACATGCTGCTGCACGGGGTGAAGGACACGGAGTTCGAAATCTTCCACGGCGACACCCTGACCAACGAGTGGGACACCCTGCGCGAGCTGAACCCGGCGAAGAAACCCAGCTTCGACGCCATCGTGGCCAATCCGCCGTTTAGCTACCGCTGGGACCCCAGCGAGAGCATGGCCGACGACGTGCGCTTCAAAAGTCACGGCCTCGCCCCCAAATCCGCCGCCGACTTCGCCTTCCTGCTCCACGGCTTCCACTTCCTGAAGGACGAAGGCGTGATGGCCATCATTCTGCCGCACGGCGTGCTCTTCCGAGGCGGTGCCGAGGAACGCATCCGCACCAAGCTGCTCAAAGACGGCCACATCGACACCGTGATCGGCCTGCCCGCCAACCTCTTCTACTCCACCGGCATCCCGGTCTGCATCCTCGTGCTCAAGAAGTGCAAGAAGCCCGACGATATACTCTTCATCAACGCCGCCGAGCACTTCGTGAAAGGCAAACGCCAGAACCAACTGACGGAAGAGCACATCGCCAAGATCATCGACACCTACAAGAACCGCACCGAAGCGCCCCGCTACTCCCGCCGCGTGGAGATGGACGAGATCGAGAAGAACGACTTCAACCTGAACATCTCCCGCTACATCAGCACGGCGGTGGGTGAGGAGGAGATCGATCTGGCGAAGACTCACACCGATTTGGTGGAGATTGAGAAGGCCATTCAAAAGGCTACGAAGGATCACAATAAATTCCTGAAGGAACTTGGCTTGCCTCTTTTGCCAACCACTGATTGAGAATTAGGCACGACCAATCAATGCCAGCATCACAAGGTTAACCATCATGAGAAGCAGTGAAGGAAGCACTGATTTAGAGCGTTTTAAATAATTCTATAGCCATTCTTTCCGGCGGCATGGGCCGTTTGGCGGTGTCGCATCGCTCGGACAGTAGCGCAATGACTACAGCCGCTTCGCTTGCTCCTTGCCAACCAGCCACATGGCACTCGCAAATCTATGGCCACACTATTATTTAAAACGCTCTAATCGCATAGAGATCGTTGCGGCAAGCCGTAGCGGATGCGCAGCAACGGCCGGGCAAGCAAAGTGCGAAGCCTACGCAGTATCAGCCAGTACCCTCTTCTCAACTACATAAGATCCAAAAACATTGAATCATTAACGGTCACACTCGCCGAAGACCATGTCCACACTGCCGAGGATGGCGACGATGTCGCTGAGCATGTGGCCTGGGATCAGTTTTGGAAGGATGCTGAGATTGACGAAAGATGGGGCGCGGATTTTCAGGCGGTGAGGAACTCCTCCCCCCTTGCTGTTGATGTAGAAACCAAGTTCACCCTTGGGATTTTCCGCGCCGAAATAGATTTCTCCCGCAGGGGCATCGACTCCTTCCGTGGTGATGATGAAATGGTGAATGAGTTGCTCCATGCTCTGGAGTACCTCCTCCTTCTCAGGAAGGCGGCTCTTTCCATCGGCGACATTCACGGGGCCTGAGGGCAGGTTATCTATCGCTTGACGGAGGATGCGGAGACTCTGGCGCATCTCTTCGACGCGGACAAGATAGCGATCGAAGCAGTCTCCGACAGTTCCAATAGGAATTTCGAAGTCATATTTTTCGTAGTCGAGATAGGGGTTGGCTTTGCGCACATCATGGTTCACTCCCGAGCCACGGAGCATCGGTCCAGTGAGGCCGTAGGCGATGGCATCTTCCTTTGAGATGATTCCTATATCACGCGTGCGCCCGATAAAGATCGGATTGCGTGTCATGAGTTTGTCAACCTCGTTGAGGGCCGTGGGAAAGGTGTCCAGAAATTCGCGCAGCATGGCCGGGAATTTCTCAGGAAGATCACGAACCTGTCCGCCGACGCGGGTGTAGCTGGTGGTGAAGCGTGCCCCTGTGAGGAGTTCGCAAAGATTGTAGATCTTCTCGCGCTCGGTGAAGGTATACATGAAGACCGAGATCGCACCGATGTCCATGGAGCCGCATCCGATTCCCAGGAGATGGGCCGAGATCCGTGCCAGTTCGCAGCAGATGACCCGAATGGCCTTGCCCCTGGGGGGTAGCTCCCAACCCATGAGCTTCTCCACCGCAAGCGCGTAGGCAACATTGTTGGCAAGCGGGGCGAGATAATCGAGTCGGTCTGTGTAGGGGACAAACTGGTTGTACTGCATGTTCTCGGCGATCTTCTCGTCACCGCGGTGCAGATACCCGATGTCAGGCGTGGCCTTGGTGACGATTTCCCCGTCAAGTTCCAGCAGGAGCCTGAGCACTCCGTGCGTCGAGGGGTGTGACGGCCCCATGTTCAGGGTCATGGTTTCGCCAAGAAGCTCGCTGGCGGGAAGATGGGCGGCATTGGCCGGATCCTGCAATGCCTGTTGGGTGCGGCCCAGTGTGTCGGGGACTTCGAAAAGGGTGCTCGTGCTCACGGGTCGGAATTAAACAGGATGATGGGACGCAGGGCCAGCTTTCTTGAAACCAAAAGGACTTTTTGAAAAAAATTAGGGGCACTTGGATTTGAACCAAGGACCAACCAGTTATGAGCCGGCTGCTCTAACCGCTGAGCTATACCCCCGTGCTGAGAGGGGTGAATCTATCCGCAATGATGGGCAAAGGTCATGCCCAAAATGTGCTAACGGGCAGATTCTCCCACCAAACTGACCGGTGGCACCGGTGATGCGGATCCTATGTCTTCATCCGGCAATGGGCGTTCTCCGCAATGAAGGACAAGTTGCTGAGTCGTTCCCTCCCTCACGAGCGTGACATGGAGAGGCTCTCCGGCACTCAGATAGAAGGAGGCATCGAGAACATCGTCAGGTGTGTGAATGGCGTGGCTTCCCAGGGCAAGAAGCGTGTCTCCGGGGCGGATGCCGGCACTCTCGGCGGGACTCCCCGGCACGACTGAGACAACGCGCGTCCTGGAATTTTTTTGCGGAACAGCGGCAAGCTCGACAACCGCTCCAACCCAGCCGGGATTGATGCCTCCGTAGCGCAGCAGATTGTGGTGAAGCTGTTCGATTGCCGAGGAGGGAAGGATCGTGCAAGTGCCCAGCTGGGTATTGCCTGTGATGACGATCCCCAGAAGGTTGCCATTGAGATCGAGTACGGGTGATCCGCCTTCTCCCTCGCTGAGCGGTATGCTCGCCGTGAGATGCGTGACGCAGTAGTATGCATCATCCTCGTGATTCTTGCTTCCTGTGATCATGCCGAGAACCGGAGTCGCCTGTTGTTCCCTCGGATAACCGATGCTAACCACCGGAGTGAGTGCGGGGGCGTTGCTGATAGGCAGGGGAGGAAGGAAGGCTGCGGAGTCCTTCGCTGAGCTGATTTTCAAAAAGGCCACGCCACTGCGCGGGTCAATGGCCGTGAGCGTTGCTGGGAAGGTCTGTCCGGCTTGTTCCACCATGATGTCCTGCGCTCCTCGAACGATCTCAGCGAGTGTGATGATCGTGCCTGTGGGATCAATAGAAAATCCTGTTCCTACGATTTCTCCATTGCCATCATGGCAACGGATGCGAACAACGGAGGTGGATCGATCCCGTAAGATCGTCCTGATCGACTCGGAGACTTTGGCAGAGAGTCCTGATGAAGCACTATGATGCTGCTCACCTCGTCCTGCGGCGCAAAGTGTGCTTGGCAGTAGCATGAGGGAAAATACGGCACATAACGCGATGTCTCGATTTTCCCTGCGGAAATAGAAGGATCGATTAAAAACTAAGCGGCGATTCATGGCTCGCCGGGCGGGCTTGTAGGAGATAGGAGGTCGGGAAAAGGTGTGAGGAGTCCCCGTTGCCGGACAACCCCGCGCGAAGCGAAACCGGTTGCATCTTCTGAATCGTGACAGGTGTCTGAGAAAAGGAATTCTGCGAATAGTCAGGCGTAAAATTCACCTGTGAGCCACTCTGGGACGGCGTGACGCGTAGGATTGCGACGCTGGCGATGACTGCCGCCGCAGTAGCACCAGCATAAGCGAAGGTGGGAACCCTAAATTCCGAAATCCAATAGGACAACCGCTCCATCATGAGGGTTGTGATGGAAGGCTTGAGCAGTTCGGCCCTCTGCCGACGGTGAAAATCACTGAGAAAGTCCTCGTAGTATCCCTCGGGAGGCTGTTCGTAGCGTTTCAGCCGAAGGAGGCGCTGAATAGAGTCGGAGTTTGTCATGTCACTCATGGTAGATGCTTATTGTCCTTATGCTTTCTTAAACTCATGGAGGTAGGTTTGCAACTGACGGTGGGCATAAAAAAGCCGTGAACGAACGGTGCCCTCGGAGATCCCGAGAATCTTGGCAATTTCTGAGTGTGGAGTTCCTTGAATATCAAACATAGTGACGACGGCCCGATGATCATGTGACAGCTTACTCATGGCGGCGTTCAATTTTTTTTGCAGTTCATGGATTGAAATTTCATTCAGAGGGTCTCCCTGACTGGTGGCTGCGAT
This sequence comes from uncultured Spartobacteria bacterium, assembly GCA_903823215.1. GTDB lineage: Bacteria > Verrucomicrobiota > Verrucomicrobiia > Chthoniobacterales > UBA6821 > UBA6821. The sequence goes on along the minus strand of CAIJRY010000215.1, from coordinate 15,033 downwards.
GAAATCCGGATCGTTTTCAATACTATTGTCGGGATCGTTCAGGCTCGGGTGCTGGCGGCGCTTACGCTTTTTGAGAAAATTGATCGTCATGTTGACGGCGATCGAATGCATCCATGTCGAGAAGCTTGATTTTCCGCGGAAATTGCAGATCGAGCGGAAGGCCTTGGCAAACACATCCTGCAACAGATCGTTCGTATCCTCATGATTGGATGTCATGTTATAGATCAGTCCATACAGACGGGGGGTGTAGCGCACGACCAGTTCATCAAAAGCCGTGGGATCTCCTCCCTGAGTTCTGGCCACCAATTCGGGATCGTTGTTGGGGGGAGTCTCCAGCTCGGCAGTCATGCAGTAACAGATTTCCTATCAGGAGTGGTGCTGAGGGCAAATTTCTTTCCTTAAAATTCCAACTTTTCTTTTTTCGATGATTTTTCTCTCAAAAAAACTATATAACCTTCTTGAATCAAAAAAACATAGCTGTTAGCCTCTTTTCCCAGATGAGCAGTACGGCCCACAAGGAATCACTTTCACCCTCAAATCAATCTCAAGGAAAAGACAGTGCCTGTTGTCTCTGCTCTTTACCCTTGTTATCATCCTCAATCGGTCGCAAATGGATCGTGGCTGGCACAGGTATACTTCTGGTGCTTTTTGTCATCGGTCATCTGCTTGGCAATCTCACGATTTTTCCAGGTCCTGATTGGATCAATGCCTATGCCGAGCATCTGCAGTCACTCGGCCCCTTCCTTTGGGTAATCCGTCTGATTCTTCTCACCATCGTGGGTCTGCACATCACCTGCACGATCCTCCTTTGGCATGAGAACCGCATCGCCAATCCCAAAAAATACGCTGTTGAAAACACCCTCAAGACGACCATCTACGCCCGCTCCATGCGGCTCACGGGACTGGTCTTCATCGCCTTCGTTATTTTTCATCTGGCCCATTTGACATGGCAGGGGTTTAACCCTGAAACAAGGACATGGGTCGATGCCGAGGGACGCCACGATGTCTATCGCATGCTTATTGCGGCATTTTCCAATCCCTTCATCAGTGCCTTTTACATTCTTTCTGTGGGACTGCTTGCCATGCATCTGAGCCACGGTATTGCCAGCCTCTTTCAGACTCTTGGTCTGACTTCGGCTAAACTAAGACCCCTCTTCGAGCGCGGTGGTCGCATCGTGGCCTGGATCATTTTTGCCGGTTATGCCTCGATACCACTCGCGGTGCTTCTTGGCATCCTCCGTTATCCCCATGCATCAGCCTGTTCCTTCTGCCACTGATACCACCGACCATTTGCCAATATGATACTTGATGCCAAAATTCCAGCCGGTCCCATTGAGCAGAAGTGGACCAATTTCAAGAACAACGCGAAGTTGATCAACCCGGCCAACAAGCGGAAATTCAAAGTTATCGTCGTCGGATCGGGACTCGCCGGTTCCTCCGCAGCCGCCACGCTCGCCGAGCTCGGCTATCAGGTCGATTGCTTCTGCTTCCAGGACAGCGCCCGTCGCGCCCATAGCATCGCCGCGCAGGGAGGCATCAATGCCGCTAAAAATTACCAGAACGACGGCGACAGCGTCTGGCGTCTCTTCTACGACACGATCAAGGGAGGGGACTTCCGTGCTCGCGAGGCCAATGTCTATCGTCTTGCTGAGGTCAGTCGGAACATCATCGATGAGTGCGTCTCGCAGGGTGTTCCCTTTGCCCGTGAGTACGGCGGCGAACTGGCCAACCGTTCCTTCGGTGGTGCTCAGGTCTCGCGGACCTTCTATGCGCGCGGTCAGACAGGCCAGCAGCTTCTCCTCGGTGCCTACTCCGCTCTCAGTAACCAGATTGGACTCGGTCGCGTTACCATGCACGAGCATACGGATATGCTCGACCTCGTACTGGTCAACGGCCATGCGAAGGGCATCGTCACCCGCGACCTCCTGACAGGCGAAATCAAGAGCTACGCCGCCGACACGGTTCTCCTCTGCACCGGCGGCTACGGAACGGCCTTCTATCTCTCCACCAATGCGCGTGGCTGCAATGTCACCGCGACATGGCGCGCCTACAAACGGGGAGCGGCTTTTGCCAATCCCTGCTACACCCAGATCCACCCCACCTGCATTCCGGTTGCCGGCGATTACCAGTCCAAGCTCACTCTCATGTCCGAGTCCCTCCGCAATGACGGACGCGTTTGGGTACCCAAGAAAAAAGGGGACAACCGCGAGCCTCAGGACATCCCCGAGGAAGAGCGCGACTACTACCTTGAGCGGAAGTATCCAAGTTACGGCAATCTGGCCCCCCGCGACATCTCCTCGCGCAGTGCCAAGGAAGCCTGCGACGACGGGCGCGGCGTCGGTTCGAGCGGACTTGGTGTCTACCTCGATTTCTCCGATGCGATCAATCGCCTTGGTCGCAAGACCATCGAGGAACGCTATGGCAATCTCTTTGAGATGTATGAGAACATCACAGGCGAAAGCGCCTACGAGCGTCCGATGCGCATCTATCCCGCCATCCACTACACCATGGGCGGCCTCTGGGTGGATTACAATCTGATGAGCAATGTTCCCGGACTCCATGTTCTGGGCGAGGCCAACTTCTCCGATCACGGAGCCAACAGGCTCGGCGCTTCGGCACTCATGCAGGGGCTTGCCGACGGATACTTCGTCATTCCCAATACGCTTGGCGAATACCTCTCCACCCAGTTTGGCGGCCCCAAGATCACGACGGATCTCCCCGAATTCAAAAAAACCGAAGAGGAGGTTCGCGAGCGGGTCAACAGACTTCTTTCCGTTAAAGGGAAGGTGCCTGTCGATGTTTTCCATCGCGAACTCGGACTCATTCTTTGGGATGAGTGTGGCATGGCCCGAAGTGAGGAAGGTCTCAAGAAAGCCATCGCACAGATTAAGGCTCTCCGTGAGCGCTTCTGGAAGGAAGTTTCCGTTCCTGGAGTTGGTGCCGAACTCAACCAGTCGCTGGAGAGAGCAGGTCGGGTTGCCGACTTTTTGGAATTTGGCGAACTGATGTGCCTTGATGCCCTGACCCGTGAGGAATCGTGCGGAGGCCACTTCCGAGTGGAGCACCAGACTCCCGATGGTGAGGCCCTGCGACATGATGATAAATTCGCCGATGTGTTCGCATGGCTTTTCAAGGGGGATGAAAACACTCCCGAACTCGTTAAGGAACCTCTCCACTATGAGGCCGTCCATCTCGCAACCCGTAGCTACAAGTAATTACCATAGACGAATTTCATGAATTTTCATCTCCAACTTTGGCGTCAAAAGTCAGCTGATACTCCCGGAAAATTTGAGAGTGTTGAGGCAAAGGAAATCACTCCTGATTGCTCTTTCCTTGAAATGCTCGACATCGTGAACAATCGACTTGTGGCTGCGGGCAAAGAGCCTGTCGCCTTTGAAAGCGACTGCCGTGAGGGTATCTGCGGCACATGCAGTATCGTCATCAACGGCATACCCCAGGGCCCGGATCGTGGTGCTGCCTGCCAAGTCTACATGCGCAAGTTCAAGGACGGTGAGACCATCTTTGTGGAACCCTTCCGCGCAGGAGCCTTCCCTATCCTCAAGGATCTCATCGTCAACCGCAGCGCCTATGAGCGGATCATGCGCGCCGGAGGATTCATCTCCGAACATACCGGTGGCGCTCCCGATGCCTCAGCCATCCTGATTTCCAAGCCTGTGGCCGATGCAGCCATGGATGCCGCCGCCTGCATCGGCTGCGGTGCCTGCGCAGCAGCCTGTCCCAACAGTTCTGCGATGCTCTTCGTCGGTGCAAAGGTCACTCATCTCAACCTCCTGCCCCAGGGCAAGCCTGAGGCTAAGAAGAGGGCCAGGGCCATGGTTCGTGCCATGGATGAAGAAGGCTTCGGCAACTGCTCCAACTATTATGCCTGCGAGGCAGTGTGTCCTGCCGCGGTGAATGCGAGCGTGATTGCGAAGCTGAATCGGGATTATATTGCGGGAGAGATATCTGAAGCAGTCGGCGCAATAGACTAGAAGAGGGCTAAGGATTGAACTCGGGCGTGCCGACGCCGCTCGCCCCTGAAGAGGCTGCCTTCAGGCAGTCCAAACTGCTCCCGCCAGTCGCAGGTTTTTAGCGCTCCGCTTCGTTCTGAAGCAAAGAAGTCTTCATCTCACCGTCCTTCCTGTTGTCCGTATGGAATCAGAGACGAATCAATGGGGATCGGACGGAGTGATTTTTTTGTGGCGATGGGCTCGGAAGCACGCATATTGCATGTACATCAATCACCAATACCCCATGAACTCTTCAAAAAAACTTCTTCTTCCTATGCTTGCGATCGCCGGATTTCTCGGGATGGCACTTCCGGCACATGCTGATCGTGATGGTGGTCACGGAGGTCGTCCCACGGTGCGTAGCCCAGAGCCTTCAGCCGTGGTGACCTTTCTTGTCCTGGCAGGGATGGCCTATGCCGTGAAGCGCAGGATCTCCAATAAGGAGAGTGAGAGCAGGGAGTCCTGACTGAGCTGGCTTTCCTTTGATCCCAATCCGGCAGGGTAACGGATGATGGTTATTTTTTGTCCTGTGGTAGCAGTTTGGGGATGAGATTCCGCGCCGCGTTGTTCCAGTTTTCCGGTGTCGGTGCATCATCACACAAGGGATAGAGAGACATCATGATCGGTATGTCCCCGCTCAGTCCCAAGGTGAGTCTTCTCATCATTCGGTGAGTCCAGTAACCGAGCATTGAGGAGAAGGTTCCCCTTCCGTCGTTGAACCAGAAGGCGAAGGTCATCCTCTCCTGATTGCGGGCGAATTGCATGATTTCCGCGCTGCCGTCCTCAAGGGGAAGTTTACGATGTTCCACGCATTCCCATCCAGTTCCATGAAGGCAGTAGCTGGGATCATGGATAAAACCGCTGTTGCGTGATCCGTCGACGGCGATCAGAACCCAATCCCTGGAATCGAACGGGTAGCGGATTTTCACAGCCCGTGCTCCACCAAGGTCGGCTGTTTCCTCGTCCGAGAGGGGGATGATCTGCCCTCCGAGAGGAACGGCTGCTTGCTGGATGAGGGCAATGCGGTCTCCGGAGTTCGCTTCGGGGAGGTATTCCCAAACGATGGCGAGGATCACCAATGGGATCAGGATGATGAAAAAGGGTCGTTTGTATTTCCTCATGACTTTATTTGGCTGGGCTTGGGGGCAACGGGGTTGTTTTGCACAGGAGGGCGATGGCAATGATCGACACCGTTGCCATTGGAATGCGAAACGGATCGGGATTGAAGTAGAAAATGCGGATGGAGGCCCAACCGAGTGCGGTGGTCCATGCTGCGGCACCCGCGAGGGATGCGATCCTGGCCCGGAAATCCGGGAGTATACCCGCAATAGCCACGGCAATGGCTGCCTGATTGAGTGCCTTCAGGTGGAGAAATTTTGCGGCCAGGCAAATAAGGAGAGCCGTAGTCCACCAGGATGCGTTTCTCAGATTCGTCGGGGTGCGCAGGGCAAAAAGAAGCGTTCCGCCAGCCCAGATGATAAAGGCGATCAGACCGTTGAGGTTGAGGAGGTCTTTAGTCCAGGCGTCCTGAAGGGATCTTCCCGACCAGAGCAGCAATGCGAGAACTGCCGCCACGAACCACCACGGTGCTTGATTGGCTGAAACGGGGGATTTCATGTGCGGGGCCTTTCGGGAAATTGCCTGCGGATAAGCCAAAGGAGGGCAAGGCAGAGCAAGACCATCGTCACGATGACAAGGAGGCCTCCAAAAGTATGGAATATTCCCTGGGAGAATTCCGCTCCCATCCAGAGTCCCACGGCTGAAATTGTCACGATTCTGAGTGTGTTGGCCATCCAAGCCACAACAGGAAGAGCGGGAAGCAGCAGGAAGAACATCTTGCTACGGGGATAGGTGATCAGCAGAAGAAATGTTCCCACAACAAGCATGCTTTGGAGCAACCCCATACCGGCACAGCCCGCCTCGACGGACATGGGAACGCCACCGATCAGCATCTCCGTTCCCTGTCGTGTGACAGGCACCCCAAGTCCGAGAAATAGGTGTTCGGTGATCCATGCTCCGCTGAGGCGATACCACCAGCCGACTTCCGGAAAATCGTGAGTGATCCATGGAAAGACAAAGAGAAAGGCGATGGCCGAGCGTTTCGGATTCAGGGCGGCTGACTTTACCGTGGCATCAGTCCAGAGAGACCATGCAGCGACCCACCCACTTGCTTGCAGGAGGATGATGTCGAGCATGTTGCCTGCTATCAGAAGTACCGCCGGAAGGATCCATCGGCTTTGGGGGATGGATTTCGGCTCACTTTCCCATTGCAGGGGAAGGTGCATGAGGAGGAGAAAGAGGGCAGAAAGATACGGAAGAAATTTTTCGCCGCTGTTTTCCGCCGGGGTCACCCCTTTCATGCAGATCAGTACTCCGATCACCAGAAGCACCAACAGGCCGATGGATCTCTTGGATGAGGTGGACATGAGCGGAAATGTGTACGGCGCTTCCTCAATGCATCGCCTTCTCGATCAGCCTAGTTGCCAGACTCTGTGTGGCGTTGTCCAGATTGGCGAGAGCGTTTTTTAACCGGGCTGTTTCCTTGGAGGTGAGGGCTGCGTTGACTTGTGCTGCCTGCTCTCGAATGAGAATCACCTCACCCGATCCAAGTTCCCCCTCAAGTTGACTCAGGGCGGCTTCCACGGCGGGAAGCATTTCCTCGGCCTTGAGACGGGCCTCTGTGAAAATCCGGGCATCCATGTCCTCGAAGGCGTGCTCAAGCGAATCGGAAAGCATGGCCTCAACAGCTTCGTCCGAGACTTCCACCGCGCTTTTGATCTCCACGATTTTTTCACTCCCTGTTGCCGTATCCCGTGCGAGTACTTGAAGGATGCCATCGGCATCGATGGAAAACTGCACGCCGACGCGTGCTGCGCCCTTGGGCGAAGGGGGGAAGGGGATCTCAAAGCTTCCCAGCGTCCAGTTATCGTCTGCCAGTTCCCGCTCTCCCTGAAGCACGGTGATCTTCATCCCGCTCTGTCCTGCAACGGCATTGGTGAACATTTCCCCCGCTTTGGCGGGAATGGTTGTATTCCGTGGAATGATGACATTCATCAGTCCGCCAAAGGTTTCTAGTCCAAGAGAGAGGGGGGTGACATCAAGGAGGGCGACATGGTGCAGACTTCCTTCCAGAATGGCTCCCTGAAGCACCGCTCCCAGAGCCACCGCTTCATCGGGATGCTGGGACAAGTTCGGCTCCTTTCCGAAGATTTCCGCGACCATTTTCCGGACAAGAGGCATCCTCGTTGAGCCGCCGACGAGAATGATCTGATCGAGATCGCCCGGCCTGAGGCCCGCATCCCCGAGTGCATGCAGGCAATGAGTGCGTGTGCGGCGGAGGATGGGAGCGCAGACTTCCTCGATCTCTGAACGCGTGAGGGTCATTTCAATACTTTCTCCATCCTTCAAAAATGGGAGGAGAATGGTGGTTTGTTCCTCGGAGGAAAGGGTTTCCTTGGCAGTGCGGGCAGCCTCATGGAGCCGTATGCCGTCGGAGCTGGAAAATGAGTCGAGTACGGCTTTGCGTGAGATTAATTTTCCAATCGCCCTGTCGAGATCATCGCCTCCAAGGCGGGTGTCTCCGTGGGTGGAAAGAACCTGAAAGACTCCATTATCGAGTTGCAGGATGGAGAGATCAAAGGTGCCACCTCCAAGATCATAGACGGCGATTTTTGATCGATCCTGAAGCTTGTCGAGACCGTAGGCCAATGCCGCCGCCGTCGGTTCGCTCACGATACGCTCGACAGTGAATCCCGCAAGTTCGCCAGCTCGTTTCGTGGCCGCCCTCTGTGCATCGTTAAAGTAAGCAGGGACGGTGATGACAGCCCGTGCGATCTCAGTCCCGAGCCGAGTCTCGGCGATGGCCTTGAGGCGCTTGAGAATTTCTGAGGAAATCTCTTCGGGTGTGCGATTCTGTCCACCAAGAGCAAGCGTGACGGGAGCACCGGGAGTACCGGCGATGCCTTCCATCTCGGGTTCGCCGAAGCGCCGTCCGATCAGTCGTTTGACCGAAGAAATGGTCTCCTCGGGATGAAGTGCCTGCATCCGTCTGGCTTCATGGCCTACCAGAATTTCATTTCCATAAAAGACCACGGAAGGAAGAAGGCGTTTTCCATTGCTGTCAGCCAAAAGGGTGGGGAATCCACTCTCGTAAACCCCGATGAGGGAGTTCGTCGTGCCAAGGTCGATGCCTGCGATCATTTGATGATGCTAACGCAAGCTGAAGAGTTGAGAAGTTGAAGAGTGGGGTCGATAAGATAAATTTTCACCCTTCCTCCTCTGGCGGATTTGATTTTATTCCGTGCAGGCAAGGGCCAATTCCCTCTCCTTCAGTTCCCTTTCCCAGCGAGTGACGTAGGCAAAGGAATCGGCAACCAGATGCATCGCATCTTGATCGATGCCCGGCCACGCTGCATTGAGGCGGATGAGCTCCTTTTCGAGAGAATTCCTCCATGTCCCGACCGCGAGGAGTGATGCTCTCAGATCGAAGCTGAGCGATTTCAATGGGGCGCTGAGAAGGGCTTTGCTGAGGGCGTTTGAGGCAACGGAATTTTTTTCAATGAGCGTGTCGGCCTGTTGCAGGACAGCTGCGATTTGGGGAAAGAGTGCGGCGGCTTGAGATGGCAGGTTGCTGCTTGAGGCTGTGCCTGCCAATTCGCGGAGTCGGCGTGCAGGATCACGCAGGATGGCTGCTGCCTCACCGAGTTCACGGAAGCGCTCAGTATCGCCTTCTGCCTGATCGGGATGGAGAGTTCCCGCCAGCTTCCGATAGGCGGAACCGATCTCTTCCTCGGAAAGCAGCGGTCGCCGGGGAAGGCCAAGAATGGAGAAGGGATCCATGGGAAGTTAAAAAACCTGAAAGCTGAAACTTGAAACCTGAAAATGGGGAGATAAGGGCGATGCTTGAAACTTCAGACTTCAGCTTTGCTTGCCTGGCTGTTGCTTTGTATCCCTCTCTCCGGCCTTATGCCGAGAAGCTCTCTCCGCAGGAGCAGTGGGCGACGGCGTTCGGATTGGTGACTTTGAAGCCTCCCTTTTGCAGGTCGTCGCTATAGTCGAGTTCGGAGCCACTGACAAAGAGGGCACTCTTCGGATCAATCACGATATTGACGCCCTTGGATGGAACCAGGATGTCACGCGGCACAGGACCATCGACGAGATCCATTTTGTATTGGAGGCCGGAACAGCCCCCGCCGATGACAGCCACACGGAGTGCCCCTTGGGGACGCCCCTGTTTTTCCAGTAAGGATGTCAGTCTGTTCGATGCGGCATCGGTGACACGACAGAGCTTCTCATTCCCTATTTTGTAGGGGAGGGGTGCAACGGCATGGGTTGTTTCTGACATGACTTGTTTTTATGCCGTAGAGGGCAATCCGTAAAGGGCCTGGATGAGTTTCCGAGTGCGGGCTCCAGGCAATGCGCCGGGATGCATGGCACTCGGGATGAATGCGAAGCCAAGACCAAGTTCGGGATCGGCAAACCCGAGCGATCCTCCCGCGCCTGGGTGTCCAAAGGATTTCTTGCCAGATCCGTAAACTCCCACTGGATTGGCGACCCCGATGTCATTGCTCATGAATCCCGCTGAAAACGAGGTCTGTGCAAGGAGAGTAAGATCAAGCCCTCGGGAGAGTGTGTTTTGCATTTGTGAGAGGGTTGATTCCGTGAAAAATTCATTAGGGCCGGCAAGCAGCGCATAAAAGCGGGCAAGGGCCTCGGCAGTGGCAATGACACCAAGCGACGGGATCGAGGCGGTGCGCATAGCCGTGGTATTCATGATCGAGGGTGTGAGTGTTCCGCCTGGTTCGCTCAGGGCGCGACGGGTGAGGGAACTCGGATCAGCAAAAGCCCGTGAAAAATCGCTTGGCGCAGGCGGTGTCTTGGGGGCAATCACGGTTGCAACGGTTTCCAGAAGGTTTTCGGGAATTCCGAACCAAATGTCCAGGCCCAGCGGATCCCGGAAGGTTGTGTTCCAATATTCTCTGAGGGTCATTCCGCTGCATCGCCTCACGATTTCATCCAGGAGAAATCCGAAAGTCCTCGCCCCGTAACCATGGCGTTCATCCAAGCTCCAATTCGGAGGCTGTGCGGCGAGAGTTGCTGCCACTCCCTGATGATCGGTGATGGAGAGTCCCTTCGCGTCGATGGCGGCAAGTCCCGCGCGGTGGGATAGGAGTTGGGCAATGGTGATGTGGGCTTTGCCGTTCGCCGCAAATTCAGACCAGAGTGTCGCTACGGGTGTTTGCAGGCAGATATCTTTCTGTTGCAGCGCATGGAGGGTGGCGGTTGCTGCAATCCCCTTGCTTGCCGACCAGATTAGGCTAGGTGTCGAGGTACTCCAGGGATTGACGGGAGAAGCCTCCCCGCCTTGAAGTGAGAGAAGACGCTGGTCTCCGCGGCAGAGGGCGAGTGCCGCGCCGCCACAGGTTGATTCTGCCAGAAGTTCTGCAAAGGCTGCTTCAAGCCGTACAACTGCCGACGCCGGGTCAAAGGGAGGCATCAGGTCTCAAGAGCATCGGCAATTCCGGCCAGATCGGGATCCCGTCGGGCGAACGAGCGAAAAGTCTCATCCATCGCAAAGCTGCGGCGGAGACTTTCCATGGCGGCATCACGGTTTCCAAGCACCGCCTCATAACATCCGATGTTGTAATGGAAAGTCGGATCCTGTCTCAGGATTGAAGGCCCTTTCAAGAGTAGATCACGAGCCTCCGCAGTCCTTCCGAGTTCATGCAGTGCAAAAGCTCCATGGATAAATGCGGGCAAGGCATCGTGACTAAGTCTGAGAAGTTGCTCAGCAGTTTCAAAAGCTTCGCTCCATCGCGCTCCTCGCATCAGGATATTGAGCCGAAGTTCCATGATGTCAGGATCATCCGAAAGCGATGGTTCTATCAGGGAAAGCTCGGCAAGAGCCTCTTCGACCATGCCAAGCTCCAAGTATCCCTGAGCTGCGAGTAGTGCCTTTTCGCTCATTTCCCCCAAAAACCTGATTATGCGATGGTCACCTCGGGGGAGAGGTAGACATCCTGAATGGCATGGAGGAGCTTGACACCTTCGTCCATGGGGCGTTGAAAGGCTTTGCGTCCCGAGATCAGTCCGGTGCCGCCAGCCCGTTTGTTGATGACGGCCGTGGTGACTGCTTCGGCAAAGTCATGCTTGCCAGAAGCTCCTCCACTGTTGATGAGTCCCGCTCTTCCCATATAGCAGTTGGCAACCTGATAGCGGCAGAGATCAATTGGATGATCGCTTGTAAGCTGGGTGTAGATTCGCTCATCAAGCTTGCCATAGCTGGAATTTCCGGTGTTGAGAGCCTTGAATCCTCCATTATTTTCCGGGAGTTTCTGTTTGATGATGTCGGCCTGAATGGTGACTCCGAGATGGTTGGCTTGACCTGTCAGATCTGCTGAAAGGTGATAATCCTTGTCCAGTTTGAAGGCGTTGTTGCGCAGGTAGCACCAGAGGACGGTGGCCATGCCAAGTTCATGGGCATGGTGGAAGATCTCGGCAATTTCGACGATCTCCCTACTCGCATCCTCGCTACCAAAGTAAATGGTGGCACCGATGGCTGCCGCCCCCATCTCGTAAGCTTCCTCAATCGTGCCAAAAAGAATCTCCCGGGCCTGATTGGGGTAGGTGAGAAGCTCGTTATGATTCACCTTGACCAGAAAAGGAATGCGATGGGCGTATTTGCGGGCGACGCTGCCCAGCACGCCGAAGGTCGAAGCAACAGCATTGCACCCTCCCTCAATGGCTAGCTTGACGATATTTTCAGGATCGAAATAGAGAGGATTGGCCGCGAAACTCGCTCCGGCGGAATGTTCGATGCCCTGATCCACCGGTAGGATCGAAAGATACCCTGTATTAGCCAGTCGGCCTGTGCCGTGAAGGCGTTGCAGGTTGGCCAGAACGCGGGGATTGCGATCGCTCTGGATGAATACCCGATCAATGAAGTCAGGGCCTGGCAGATGAAGAAGATCCCTGGGGATCGTCTTGGAAGTATGGTTGAGGAGATATTCGGCTTGGGAGCCGAGTAGGGATTGAATTTCGGAGGACATGGCATTTCCTATTGGAGACAAAAAAAAGAGAGCGTCGAGAAGAAACTAAAGGATTCCTTCGGACGCCCTCTTTTCGAGGATTCTGTTGAAAAATAGCTCTCTTAGTAAGCAGCCTGGGCTCCCTTGATATTCTTCTTCTTGACCCAGGACATGCGGGAGCGGAGTTGCTCACCGACCTTCTCAATGGGGTGCTTTTCACCTGCCTTGAGCAGGGCATTGTAGTTTTTGCGTCCCGTCTTGGATTCCTTGATCCAATCCTTTGCGAATTTACCGGTCTGAATATCCTTGAGAGCGGACTTCATCCGTTTTTTCACGGAGGCGTCAATGACCTTCGGTCCGACGGCAATGTCACCGTACTTGGCGGTCTCCGAGATGGAGAAACGCATTCCGCTGATGCCCGACTCATTGATCATATCGACGATCAGCTTGAGCTCGTGCAGCACTTCAAAATAGGCCATCTCTGGCTGATAGCCAGCCTCAACAAGGGTTTCAAACCCGGCCTGGATCAGGGCAGAGGTGCCTCCGCAAAGCACGGCTTGCTCACCGAAGAGATCGGTTTCAGTTTCCTCCTTAAAGGAGGTTTCGAATACTCCGGCACGGGTGCCTCCGATGCCCTTCGCCCAGGCAAGTGCTGTCTTTTTGGCCTTTCCACTCTTATCCTGGTGGATGGCGATGAGCGTGGGTACACCCTTCCCTTCTTGATATTGTCGGCGCACGGTATGGCCAGGTCCCTTGGGAGCGACCATGATGATGTCCACATGTTTGGGCGGTTCAATGGTCTTGAAGTGGATTGCGAAACCGTGACTGAAAAGCAGGGTATGACCCGAGTGGAGATTCGGGGCAATGTCTTTCTCATAGACACTTGGAATCGTGAGGTCAGGAACCGCGACGAAAATGACATCCGCGCGCTTCACGGCCTCAGCCGTATCATAGACTTCAAATCCCAGTTTTTTGGCCACAGCCCGGCTCTTGCTCTTGGGATAGAGACCAATGATGACCTTGACTCCGCTTTCCTTGAGATTGAGGGCATGGGCATGTCCCTGCGAACCGAAGCCGATGACGGCACAGGTTTTTCCCTTGAAGAACTTCAGGTCAGCGTCTTTGTCAGTGTAGATTTTAGCGGGCATGGTGGGTGTTTGTGTTGTTTTTTATTAAGAGTGGGTGAGAGGGGATTATTTCGTGCGGGCCAGAGCGATCTTGCCGGTGCGGGTGAGTTCGGTGATGCCAAACGGCTCCATGAGGGCAAGGAACTTATCGATCTTGTTCTCGGAACCGGTGATCTCGATGGCCAGGCGCTTCGGCTGCACGTCAATGATCTTGGAACGGAAGATGTCGCAGATTTGCATGATCTCGGCACGGGCTTTTGCATCGGCCTTCACGCGGATGAGCACTAGCTCGCGGTCGATGTAGTTCGATTCGCCAAAATCCTCGACACTGATCACATTGATAAGCTTATCGAGCTGCTTGTTCACCTGATCGAGCACCTTGTCATCCCCTCTTACGACAATGGTCATGCGCGAGATTTCGGGATCGAGTGTGGGCCCCACATTGAGGGTGTCGATGTTGAAGCCGCGTCCGCTGAACATTCCGGCGATGCGGGTCAGGACGCCGAATTTGTTTTCGACAAGGATGGAGATGGTGTGACGCATGGATGACTGGTGATATCCCCTGTTCACGAATGGGTTATTCGGAAAATGGAGAAGGGTCAGCATGGTTTGCCGCTTTTTTTTCGTCAAACGCAAATCATCCGTTTAGTAAAGAGTTCATGCCTGCACTCCAGATACCCGCCCGAGACTTCGACGCCTACATCTTCGATTGTGACGGAACGCTTGCCGACACGATGGGCCTCCACTACGAGGCGTGGAAGCTGGCGCTCGAACCCCACGGCGCACAGCTTGCTGAGGATCTTTACTACGTCTGGGGCGGGCGTCCCACAAAAGAAATCGTCGAGTCATTGAATGAGATGCAGGGGCTCTCGATGGATGCCGAGGCACTTGTTCATATCAAGGAGGAACTCTATTTCAGTCTGTTGCCGGGGGTTCAACCGATCGAGGAAGTGGTACGCCTCGCCCGTTCTCTTCATGGGAAGAAACCGATTGCGGTGGCATCAGGTGGCGGCAGGAAATCGGTTCATTCCACCTTGGAGGGATTGGGTTTGATGCATCTTTTTGATGTGATTGTCACCTCGGAGGATTATAAAAATGGCAAACCTGCTCCAGATCCCTATCTGGTTGCCGCCTATCGGCTTGGAGTCGAGGCAGGGGGGTGTCTTGTTTTTGAAGACACGGAAACAGGCAGGCAATCGGCTCTTGCTGCGGGGATGGAGTGCGTGATGGTCGACTCGAGAAAGTAGGGGAGCGCTTTCCTATGGGAGGGCGAGGATAATCGCACCTCCCACAATGAGTATCCCTCCGATCCATTGATGCCAGTTCACGGGCTCGTGGAGAAAAATCGCTGCCAGAGCGATTGCGAAGATGACGCTCAGTTTGTCGATTGGTGCCACTTTGGAAGCAAGTCCGAGTTGCAGTGCGCGAAAGTAGCAGAGCCATGAGAGGCCGGTGGCGAGCCCTGAAAAAATCAAAAAAATCCATGTGTGCCGTGAAATCCCTGAAAGCGGCATGGAGGATCGTGTGACGCCAACAAGGATCCATGTGAACAGAAGCACGACACTGGTGCGAATTGCCGTGGCCAGATTGGAATTGATGCCTTCCACGCCGACTTTGGCCAGAATGGCCGTCACACCCGCAAAGATGGCCGATGATAAGGACCAGAAAAGCCAATTGTTCAGCAATCCGGCCATTGGTTGGTTTGTTAGAATCCCCCCGCGCCTGAGGCCTGTGACGCGATTTGTCCAAGTAGGGGCGAAAACTCGCTGTTCCAGAGTCCGATCAAAGGGCGTTTACTTTCAAATCCAGCCTGTCCGGCATTGCTGACGCTGAAGACCCTGGGAGAAATGCGGTAATCATTTGTTCCGG
>CAIJRY010000214.1 GCA_903823215.1 uncultured Spartobacteria bacterium | reverse complement strand
GCTTGGAGGAACGGCTGCCGGACTTCTCTGTGCAATACTTGTCCCGCAACTCATGGGAGAGTCGGTTTGGTGGAGGGGGGGGCTGGATTCCCTGCTCGGAGCCGCCGCTGGTTATTTTCTGCTTTGGGGGGTGGTGGAGTTGGGGAAAATGGCATTTGGAAAAAGGCGTCTTGAGTACAGCGAGCCGCTTCTGCTCGAACTTGTGGGAAGGGATGACGGCGTGTTTCTAATGTTGGGCGAAGAGAAGATCGTTCTTGCGGATCTCTATTATCGCGAGACCGATCAGGTGAAGGCGGTATGCCTTTGGCTCGAGATCTGCGGTGAGCTGTTGGGTGAGGGCAGGCTTATCATAGGGAGCAATCAGGTGGTTTATCTGGAAGCTGGAAAAGAGAGACGCTGCTGGACTTTCTCCGAACTCCCGGACGACATCGCTCTGCGGGGGGAGATTTCCGAACTGACGCTACCGCGTGAGGCGATGGGCTTCGGCGATGTGAAATTCCTCGCCTGTATCGGGGCCTTCCTCGGCTGGAAAGGGGTGCTCTTTTCTCTCTTTGCCGGATCGGTCGTCGGGGCTGTGATCGGCGTGGCGACCCTCCTGATCACCCGTGGTCGCTCCGGGGGGAAGATTCCCTTCGGTCCCTACCTTGCGCTCGGGGCATTTCTTTGGATTCTCTGCGGGCCGGAGCTGTTGGCGTTCTATTTTGCCCGTCTTCATGGCGTGGCGAACAGCGAGGTTTTTTACTCTTTTCCTCCAATGAGCATGTATAGGCTTTGACCCTCATGTCTGAACTGCAGTCGTCACCTCCCACTGGAAGAAAAAAATCACTTTCCAAGTTGTTGCCCGAAAGCTGGGCTCCGGCAAGGGAGTTGGTCCGCTTCCTTGCTCCCTATAAACCCCGCCTTGCCCTCGGACTTCTGGCTGGCGTCGGTTTTGCCGCAGCCAACAGCGGCTTGCTGCTTCTGGCGCAGAAAATCATCGATGCCTCCTTCCATGGGAAAATGAGTCAGGCGGATTTGCTTAAGGGGGCGGGAGTAGGTCAGGGCGGGAATATCGGTGACTTTATCTGGATGGTTTTACCGATTCCGGCTCTGATGATCCTGAGGGGACTTCTGGCTTACGCCAATGTTTACTGTCTGACCTGGGTCAGCCTGCGAGCCCTGCGCGATATGAGGCGCAGAATTTTTTCGCATCTGATGGGGCAGTCGCTCGATTTCTATAACAAGGCGCAGTCGGGACGACTTCTCTCACGCGTTCTAAACGACACACTCGTTTCGCAGGAAGCCCTGGTCAGTATTGTCGGCGAATTGGTGAAGCAGCCTCTCGCGGCCATCGGCGTGATTGCGGTTCTGATCCATATCGACTGGAGGTTCACTTTGTTCTCTTTGGTGCTTTTTCCCCTCTGTCTCGTGCCGGTTATCATCTATGGAAGGCGGGTTCGCAAAGCGGCCAAATCAATGCAGAACGAGGCGGGGGTCATGGCGGTGATTCTGCAGGAGTCTTTTGCCGGTATCCGCGTCATCAAATCATTCGCCCGCGAGACATTCCAGCTTCGCCTCTTTGATAAATCAAGCGACGAGCAGTTTCGCGCCAATATGAGCGCCAAGAAGAGCATGGCGATTGTCCAGCCGATGATGGAGAGCGTAGGATCGATCGGTGTCGCGCTGGCATTTGTTTATGTCTATTACTCGCATCTGACCATAGGCAGTTTCCTCGCACTGTTGCTGGGACTCTTCCTGCTTTATGATCCGATGAAAAATCTGAGTCGTATTCATGTGACCATTCAGAACTGCGTCGGTGCTGCCACGAGCATTCTCGAATTGTTGGCCACCAAGCCAACCATTTTTGACGAGCCTCATGCCAAGCCGCTGGAGAGGGTAAAGGGGCAGATTGTTCTGGAAGCGGTCTCCTTTTCCTACGGTCAGATTGGGCTTGGTGCCGAGGAGGGGAATGCCATCAGCGGGCTCGATCTGACCATCCAACCGGGACAGAAAGTCGCCCTTGTCGGTGCCAGCGGTGCGGGTAAGAGCACGATTCTTTCCCTGTTGCTGCGATTTTACGACCCGCAGCAGGGATGTGTCCGCATTGATGGTCACGATCTTCGTGATCTGACGCTTCCTTCCCTGCGTGAGCAGATCGGCATTGTCACGCAGGAGAGTTTTCTCTTTCACGACACCATCTACGAGAATATCCGTTTTGGACGCCTTGACGCCACCAAGGCCGAGATCGAGGAAGCGGCCCGGCTCGCCTATGCCCACGAGTTCATTCTCGCCCAACCCCACGGCTATGAAACCCTCGTCGGGGACAAGGGGTCGCTCCTCTCTGGAGGCCAGCAACAGAGGATCGCCATCGCCCGAGCCCTGCTCAAAGCAGCACCGATACTGCTCCTTGACGAGGCGACCTCCGCGCTCGATTCCGAATCGGAAAAGATGATCCAGTCGGCGCTTGAAGAGCTCTCCAAGGGACGCACGGTGATCGCCATCGCCCACCGTCTCTCCACGATTCTCGGTAGCGACATGATCGTGGTCATGGATCAGGGGCGCATCGTGTCATCCGGCACCCATGCCGAATTGTTGAAATCTTCCGAGCTTTACTCCAATCTCTACCGTCTCCAGTTCACTCATTGAGCGTGAATCGGGCCCCGTCTTTTCATGAAAATCAAACGCGCACTCCTCTCAGTTTCCGATAAAACAGGACTCATCGACTTCGCCCGCGGACTTTCCGAACAGGGAGTCGAGCTTCTCTCCACCGGTGGCACGGCCAAAGCCATCGCCGCCGCGGGCATTCCTGTCCGCGAGATCTCAGACTACACCGGGTTTCCGGAGATGATGGACGGAAGGGTGAAGACGCTGGTTCCACAGGTTCACGGCGGACTGCTCTTTCTCCGTGATGATCCCAAACATGCCGCCCAGGCAGCGGAGCACAACATTCTACCAATAGACCTCGTCTGCGTGAACCTCTACCCCTTTGAGGAGACTGTTGCCAAAAAGGGAGTGACGCTGGCCGAGGCAATCGAACAGATCGACATTGGCGGCCCTTCCATGATCCGAAGCGGATCAAAGAACCACCGTTTTGTCACCGTCGTCGTCGATCCCGATGACTATCCTAGAATTCTCGAGGCCATGAGAACCGGCGGTGGCGAAACAACCCCGGAACTGCGCGCGCGGCTTGCGGTGAAGGCTTTTGCAACAACCTCATCCTACGATAGAGCCATCAGCACCTACCTCGATAATGAGAGCGCACCGGGAGAGGCGATCTCCGTTGATTGTCCCCTAGCCGGCCGTCTCCGCTACGGTGAGAACCCCCATCAGGAAGCCGAGCTTTACGGCAGTTTCTTTGACTACTTTGAGAAACTCCACGGCAAGGAACTCTCTTTTAACAACATCCTGGACATTACTGCCGCCACCCGTCTTATCGGTGAGTTTTCGAAGCCGACAGTCGCAATTCTCAAACATACCAATCCGTGCGGTGTCGGCAGCGATGAGAGTCTGGCCGCAGCATGGGAGAAGGCCTTCGCGACGGATCGTTCAGCTCCTTTCGGAGGAATCATCATTGCGAACCGTCCTGTCGATGAGGCTCTTGCCAAGGCGGTTTCTGAAATTTTCAGCGAAGTGATCATCGCTCCGGAGTTCACAGCCGAAGCCCGCGCCCTACTTCAAAAGAAGAAAAATCTTCGCCTCATGCGCCTTCTGGAGGAAATTCCTGCAACAGACCGTGATATCCGATCCGTTATCGGTGGCCTTCTCGTACAGGATGCCGACATCACGCCAAAGGAAGGGGCTGGCAATATGGAACGCCATGTTGTTTCCAGTCGTCCTCCGACAAAGGATGAAATCGAAGCCATGGAATTTGGCTGGAAAGTGGTCAAGCATGTGAAGAGCAATGCCATTGTCTATGCCGGCAAGGATCGCACCCTTGGGATCGGCGCGGGTCAGATGTCGCGGGTCGATTCGTCCCGTATAGCCGTCTGGAAGGCAGGCGAAGCCGGGCTCTCGCTCAAGGGGAGTGTGGTCTGTTCCGATGCATTCTTTCCCTTCCCGGACGGACTCATTGCCGCCGCCGAGGCGGGTGCCACCGCAGCCATCCAGCCGGGTGGGTCTGTTCGTGATGCCGAAGTCATTGCTGCGGCTGATGAGCGTAGCGTCGCGATGGTCTTTACCGGCACGCGGCACTTCAGGCACTAGCAGAAGGACGAAACTTGAAAGCTAAGGTCTGAAACCGGAAATCAGAACACTCGAGCGCCTAAGGAACCGCTGATTTTCCCCATGCCTATCCTCCTCGGAGTCAATATCGATCATGTCGCCACCGTGCGGCAGGCCCGCTATGCCCGCAATGCAGGCTCGATCAATATCGAACCGGATCCGGTGGAGGCTGCCCTTGCTGCCGAAAGGGGAGGAGCTGCCGGAATCACCGCGCATCTGCGTCAGGATCGGCGGCATATCGTTGATCGCGACATCTTCCGACTGAAGGAAGCTATCTCGACCAAGCTTAATCTGGAGATGGGTAACACTCTCGAGATTGTGGCCATTGTCCTCAAGGTGCTTCCCGCCGATGTCTGTCTCGTTCCTGAATCCCGCGAAGAGATCACGACCGAAGGAGGGCTTGATTGCGTGACCCACCGCTCCCTGCTCGAACCCACCGTCAAAGCCCTGCGTGATGTAGGTATTGCCGTCAGTCTCTTCATTGATCCCGCGCCCGAACAAATCGCCGCTGCCGCCGCTCTTGGCGCACCTGTTGTCGAACTTCACACAGGAGCCTATGCCGAGGCTACCGGTACGGCACGCGATGCCGAACTAGCCCGCCTGATCCGGGCGGCCAAACTCGCTGCTGAAACCGGTATCCAAGTCAATGCAGGACATGGCCTGAATTACACGAATATCGGCCCCATTCTGACGCTCCCCAAGTTGGTGGAACTCAATATCGGCCATTCGATTGTCTCCAGATCCCTTTTTGTGGGATTGGAGCAGGCGACTCGTGAAATGGTTGAGCTGCTCAATCCGCAGGTCTTCAATACGGACGGTGACCTGCGCCTTTCTTAAGATTTGGCTGCCGGCCTTCAAAAAGAAACAAACCGTGTTCCTTTGAGTCTGCTCCACGGTGGCAGGAGTCCGTCTTCATCCATCCTCATCCTTGGGAAATTTTTGCTTTGCGAATGGAAATGATTTTTATCGGGAAAAGTCTCATTTTGCTTGTCGATCTTCTTGTCGCTGGCGAGAAGCAGCAGGCACCCTGAAATGATCATGATTCTGCTTCCTTGGATTATTATAGTTGTCGGTTCGTACCTGATCGGTTCCCTTCCGACAGGTTATCTGGCAGGGCTTTACTGTGGTATCGATCTGAGGACTCGTGGGAGCGGCAACATCGGTTCAACAAATGCATTGCGTGTCCTGGGCAAACCATGGGGGTACACCGTGTTTCTGGTCGATTTTCTCAAGGGCCTGATCCCCGTGCTCCTCGCCACTCACTGGAGCGTCCGGGCGGGTACGATTCAGCCACCTTCGGCACCTGGTGCCCTTGCTGCGCTTTGCATTCTGTTGGGACACAGCTTTCCTGTCTGGTTGAGATTCAAAGGGGGTAAGGGTATCGCCTCTTCCGCAGGTGTGATCGTGGGACTTTTCCCAACGGCATTTCCGTTCATGATCGGCATCTGGATGCTTCTGTTTACCCTGACACGATTTGTTTCGGTTGCCTCGATGGCTGCCTCCGTTGCGCTGCCGGTGGCTGTGATGATCCTCTATCTCTTGCACAAGGCGGACTGGCTTTCCCTGTTGGTATCGATCGTGATGTGTGCGCTTGCACTCTACCGGCATCGGGCCAATATCAACCGCCTGATTGCCGGGACGGAGCCGCGTTTTGAGAAAAAATAAAAACAAAAGCATGGAGTCAATAGCATGAAGAATTCACAGGTAAGCATTATCGGTGCTGGCAGCTGGGGAACGGCACTGGCACTGGTGATGGCGCGCCATTCCAAGGAGCAAGGCCCAGCCATCCCGATCTGGGGACATGACCCGGAGCACATTGCAGCGATGCAGAGGTGTCGCAGCAACGAGAAGTATCTCAAGGGGGTAGAGTTCCCGGCCACCATCATGCCCACAAACTCCCTGTCCGATTGCGTCGGAGCGGCGGTTCTTTTTCTCGCCGTTCCATCCGAACATCTCGCTTCCGTGGCGGAGCAGCTTTCCGTCGTTGGTATCGGGGCTGACACGATCATCGTTTCCTGCACCAAGGGGATCGAACAGAAGAGGGGCTTGCTCATGAGCGAGGTGATCGCTGAGAAACTGCCATCCGCGATCATCACCGTCCTTTCAGGCCCGAACCTCGCAGGGGAAATCGCCCGTGGAATTCCCGCTGCGTGTGTCATCGGATCGGATCGCCCCGAGGCACTGCCCCGGGTTCAATCCCTGTTTGAAGGGACGAATTTACGACCCTATACGAGTGTCGATGCCAGGGGGGTTCAGTTGGGAGGTGCCTTGAAAAACATCTTCGCCATAGCAGCCGGTGCCTCCGACGGTTTGGGGATGGGGGAGAACGCAAAGGCGGGAATCGTGACCCGTTCCCTGGCCGAGATGAGGAGACTTGGTGTGGCGATGGGTGCGGAGCGGGAGACATTCCGCGGTCTGAGTGGTATCGGGGATCTTATGGTCACCTGCTTCAGCGCCAACAGTCGTAATCACCGGGTGGGATTCCGGCTTGGGAGAGGGGAGTCGCTTCAGGACATCAGCGCCTCGATGACGATGGTGGCCGAAGGAATCCCGACGACGGCGAGTGCTGCGGCATGTGCCCGCAGGTTAGGCGTGGAGACACCGATTATCGATCAGGTCTATTCGCTGCTTTATGAGGGAAAGAGTCCGGCCCAAGCCATGAAGGATCTGCTTTCCCGTCAGTTAAGATCCGAGGAAGAGGTGTGATGACAAAGAACTGAAACCTGAAACTTGAAAGCTGAATGGATCCAGCGCGGAGAAGCTGTTCTTCAGGTCTCAACTTTCAAGTTTCAGGTTTCGTTGCTTTACTACGGCCAGGTTTCCACATGACCATCGGCACGGAGAACATGGAACTTCCCCAGATGAGGGATTCCGTTGTCTGTGCAGACGGTCATTTTACTGAGCTTGGAAATCGTAAAGACCCCTCCACGCGTGTAGATGTGAACATCCTGAGGCTGTTCTCCCTGAAGGACGGGGGACCAGATGTAGCTGCCGTAAACAGGGTCGGGATTGCGATCGGAGGGACATTTCAGCAACGCCATGGTGACTCCGTAATTGGAAAGGCACTGGAGGGGTTGTAGGGAACTGCTTCCGGTATTGGTGGTGTAGGAGGAGATATTCGTATTGTTGGAGCCTGTGTTATAAATTGCTGGAAACTGATTCTGGTTCTCCGGATCAGCAATGAACTGACCTACTGCCACGCCGATCTGTTGCAGATTGCTGATGCATCTCATCGATTGCGCGTTCTGCATCGCGGTTTGGACGGCAGGCATGAGCAGGGAAGCCAGCATGGCAATGATCGAGATGACGACCAGAAGCTCGATCAGTGTGAAGCCCGCCACATTCTCAAAAATATTGTCGTCGCGGAGGCGTTTCATCGCTGGGGGGCACCGGCACTTTGCGATGCCTGGATGGAGGATTTTCGATTCAAATAATTCACGGCGCGGGTGATGCGTTGATCGGCAGAGAGCTTCGCATCCCGCACCAATCGCCGATCGGCCATTTTATCAAGAAGATCGGGATTGTTCATCATCGCCCTCATCTTAGCCCGGCGTTCCTCCGGTGACAGCTTGCGCATTTCAGCAAAAATGGCCTTATGCTCCGTCAACTCCTGTTTGGCTTCGGCCTGTTTTTCAGGAGGGAGATGTGCGATCCTGGCAACGCTTCTCTGTTCCAGCCAATCTGCATTCATGGGAGGTTGCTGTTGGGAGTCCTTCTCTGTTGCTGGAGGGGCTTCTACCTGGGGCCGTTCCCTTCGCCCACGATCCGTCAAAAAAAACAATTCAAGACTCTTGCCGTGGGCGGATCGGATGATCGACGGGATGATCGAGCGAACTTGATTTGGTTTTGGAAGTTGAGGGATTGTCGGAGACCATTCCTTGGGAAAAAGAGTCATGACTCCGCTCTTCTGAGAGGCTTCGTTCATGAGTTTCGAGAAGTCGTGATCGGTACCCTCCATGGCCAATGCACAGTAACGGGGGTCGACCAACCCCAATTCGGGATTATCCATTCCGAATGGCATCGGATAATAATAAGTCGTCCAACCATCCACCTTGCCGCCACCGCCTAGGGAAATCTGCGCGGCATTGAGTTCCTTCTTTGTGGGTGCGCCAAGATAGGCCAGGCACCAGGTGGCATCGGTGCGAGCAGCCAGCGCGTCGAGGGCTTCGGCCACAGGCACCCGGTCCACATCGAGTGAGACGGGTTTGAGGGGATCCAGTGATGTCTCGATCCTGACATGTCCTTGCCTTGCCATGGAGGCAATAACCTTGGCCAGCGGGGCGTCTTTTACATGAACCGTGATCAATCCCCAAGAGGCAATCCAACGGATTACCAGAGCACAAAAGAGAAAAAAGGCCACGATCCCCAAGAGAAAGGGCCTGTTGGGAGTCGGAAATGTCATGAATTCAATCCAACACCGCAAATGTAAAAAAGTTGCAAACTTTGCCCATGCTGACCCTGATGCCTTCCGATTTACCTTGTCTCGGCACCTGTTCGGTGCGAGAGAAGAAGCCGTCCGTTACGCGGCGACCGCCCACTGGTGGTGTGGTTTTAGACCTCAAGCGTTTGTTTTAGCATACTGCTTTGCACAATGCCTTGAGAAACTCTGAAGCAGCTATTTCCATTTTCCCAATGATTGTCATTGGAAGGGAGGCTGCCACTTGGAGGTCATCTGATCCGCCCATTGATCGGCCCCACTCCTAGATTACGAAGCGACTTCCATCACCGCTCTTTGCCTTTACCAGCCGAGAATCGGGACACGCAGGGAAGAGGCAGTGGGAACGCGGTGATGCCCGGACATAACACACAACGCAACGAAAACAAAAAAGTCCTGATCTCTGTCCCCTCCGACCTTGTGTCCCGAGCCGTGAGACGAAGGGATCCTATCCTATACAAAAATGCCTGCTAATTATTCATCCAACCGTGATTCCTCCAGCCGAGGTGGTCGCTCCCGCAAGGGCGGCGGTGGCCGTCGACGCTCAGATTCCTCTTATAACTCTGGCGGAGGACACGGTAACCACCGTGGCGAAGAGAGAGTTCGCCAGCACGAAGCCACCCGTCAAACCGTCCAGAAGAAGGGCTTCTTTGCCAAGATCCTCGGAGCCATCGGGCTTGGCCCCAAGAAGGCCGCCCCTGCCAAGAGCGGCAAACCTCAGCGTGCACCGCGTACTGATCATCAGGAAGGGGCTTCACCCCGCCAATCCCGCAAGCCTGAGCGTATTGAAGTCACGACTCCTCGTGTCTATGTGGGCAATCTTTCCTTTGATGCCACAGAGAGCGACCTTCTGGAACTCTTCAGCGGCATTGGCTCGGTTCAGAATGTCGAGATTGTTGCCAACCGCGAGACGCATCGCTCGAAGGGATTTGGATTTGTCCAGCTCTCCACCGTCGAGGAAGCCAAGCGTGCTGTCACCGAACTTCATGACAAGGAATACATGGGCCGCAAGATGGTCGTCAGCGGTGCCAAGGCCGTGGCCGAAAGCCGAAGCGAACGCTCCGAGCGTCGTGAAGCCTCAGCCGAGGCAGCTTCCGAATCGAACGAAGAGGCAGCGTAGTCCATTCCTGTAGTTTTGTTTCCGTGATACGTAAGGAAGCACGCTTCCCAACGGGAACAGTGATCATTGCCGGCCCCACTGGGGTCGGCAAAACTGTTTTAGCCCTCGAGTTGGCGACAAAGTTGGGCGGAGAGATCGTCGGAGCGGATGCCTTTCAGGTTTATGAAGGACTGTCCATCCTTACGGCCCAGCCCACCAAGGAGCAGAAGTCCTGCATCCCTCATCATTTGATCGGCGTGGTTGATCCCCACGAGAGCTTTGACGCCGGTCGTTATCAGCGCATGGTGGAGCCGATCCTGCAAGAGATCATAGGGCGTGGGCGCATACCTCTTGTCGTGGGAGGTACGGGACTCTATCTGAAGGCTCTGTTGGGAGGATTGGATGAACTTCCGGCCAGCGATCCCGTTCTTAGAAAGCAACTCTCTCTCCTGAGCCTTCCCTCGCTCATAACCCGCCTCGAAGCTGCCGATCGTGAGGCTCCCAGCCAGATCGATCTTGCCAACCGCCGCCGTGTCGAGCGCGCTCTGGAGATCGTCCTGCTGACAGGAAAGCCCCTTGCCCACTCTCGAAGCATGCAGAAAAAGAAACTCCCTTCCGGCGTTCGCTCCCTGCTCATGATCAAGGATCGTGAGGAGTTGAACGCCCGCATTGCCACGAATGTACAGGCGATGTTTACCCGTGGCGTGGAGGCCGAAGTGGCTGCACTGCCTGAAGAAAAAGTCGGCCCCACAGCAGCGATGACGCTCGGACTTGGAGAGATCCGTGCGCTCCTGCGGGGGGAGATCACACGCGAAGAAGCCATCACGGCCATCACGCAGGCTACCTGCCGCTATGCCAAAAGGCAGATGACCTGGTTCCGCAATCAGCACGATTTTCCCAGCCTCAATCTCACTTGCTATCCCGATACCAATCTGGCCTTGGAAGAAGCGCTTCGCCTGTTGGGAAAAAGCCGTGTTACTTAAGAAATCCCCCAAGGATATCCATGGCACCTTTTGCCGCATCGGAGGCGGCAGGGATGGCGTTGGTCGGGAGGGTGTTGGTCGCTCTTGAAAAAGGTTTGACCAGTTGCTGCACTCCTTGAAGCACTGTGTTGGCAACATTTCCCAGTGCTGCCGCAGTCAAGCGTTGGGTTAGATCTTCGGATGGATGGGAGAGGGTTCCGCCGACCGAGAGAGGTGTCCAGAGGAAGCCATCGTTCCCATTGCCGGAGAAGACCTGCACGGCCCCGGGAAGATGAGAGACAATGGAGGCAGGCAGGCCAAGCCAGAGAGATCCACTAACGGAATCTGGAGCGATGCTTCCCGAGCCGATGAGCTTCATCATGCCCCGGGATTCCAGCACGACATCATTCCATTGCGTAATACCGTTTTTCGTCGAGAAGGAGGCTTCCACTTTCTGCACAGGGAGATGGCGAAACTGTTCCATGCCGGTGAATCGTGCCGCCGCATCAAGCATCGGAATCTCGGAGAGGGTGACATCCTGGCCACGGAGATTTCCGGCGATCGTGTGAACGCCAGCCAGATCCCAATTCACAGTGGCATTCCCATCCACCGTGCCGAGGAGCTGCTTGGAATAAGAGGGGAGCATGGTGGCGATGGGCACCTTTTCCCAATGACCGGTCAGAAAGCTCTCCTTGGCATCGGGAAAGTTGCCTTCGAGCTGAAGGATTCCTCCCAAGGGAAAGCCAAGTTCTGCACCGGTCAGATCGACGAGGTCGGACTTAATGCGACAGCGAAGCGAATTCAGACGCAGATCAGGAAGAAACGGGCTTTTCAGCATACCACCTCGCGCCTCAAAGCGGGTTTCGTGTCCCTCGGGTCTGGCCTCCAGATGCGTATCTTGAATATCAATGGCCATTCCCGAAGGAAGCTCAATCAGCACATCGGTTTTTTGCGACCGGATCAGGTCGATCTCGAGGAGTGTGGGAATCCAAGATGGGAGCGATGGAGGAGGGGTGGGAATCTGCTGATGCACACTGAGGCTGGCATCCTTGGGATGGCGGGCCGAGTCGATGTGAACCGACGCATGCTCCAGGGAAATTTCCTGAACGCGCCAGAGGCCCTGCAAGAGCCCTGTGGGATCCAAGCGGCCCCGCAGCCCGCCGGCTTCCATCTTGCGAAGCGAAGTGCTCCCCTGACCATCGGCATTGAATCGGGGAGAGGAGAGTTCCAGCCAACCCCATTGCAGCTCTCCAAAGGAGGTCTTGGCGTGGAGTGCCTCCGAGGTTTTTTGTTCAAGTAATGTGTGGAATCCATCGCCTGAGAGCCAACGGTTAAGAAACACGCCGGCGGCGAAGGCAAGCAGGATAAAAATGATGAGAATGGAGAGAATCCAGAGGAGGGGTTTTCGCACGGAAACATCATACACCACCATCAAGGGATTGAAAGACAGCGCTCGGCATGGAACGATCATGCGATGGCTATAATCCCAAAACCAAAATCCTCGCTCACCCTTCTGGGTGGAGGGCCGCTGCCACCGCTTGACTCTCCTGATAAAGCTGTGATGGAAAGCTTTGAAAGCCCCTCACGACGCGATTATGAAGTCACCTTTTCCACGAAGGAATTCACCTCGCATTGCCCCGTGACCGGGCAGCCTGACTTTGCGGAGATCACCATTCGTTACACGCCTGATCGTCGCTGCATCGAGAGCAAATCGCTCAAGCAATACCTCGGTGCCTATCGTGATCAGGCCGTTTTTGCAGAGGGGATCGTGAACAGGATTTTAAACGATGTGGTTGCCGCAATTGAGCCGCGCCGCGCCACGGTGATCGGCGATTTTTCACCCCGTGGTGGCATTGGAATCAGGGTTGAGGCGACTCATTTAGCAGGGAAAAACAAGAAAGGCCGGTGAAAGTCGTCGTCCTGCTCAGCGGTGGTATGGATTCCGTAACGGCTTTTCACCAGGCGCTGCGGGAGCATGAAGTCGTGGCCGGGCTCAGCTTTGACTACGGGGCAAAGCATCATGACAAGGAACTTCCTATGGCGGGGTGGCATTGTGCGCAAGCCGGAGTGCCGCATCGCATTGCCTCACTCGATTTTGTTGCTCAGGAATTCCAATCCGATCTTTTGAAAAGTGGAGGCAGCATTCCCGACGGGCATTACGAGGAGGTATCCATGAAGAGAACCGTTGTTCCGTTCCGCAACGGCATCATGCTCGCAATCGCTGCCGGATTTGCCGAGAGCCACGGGGCCGAGGGTATCGTCATCGCCGCGCACGCCGGAGATCATGCGATCTATCCCGACTGCCGGGAAGACTTCCTCGAACCCATGGCCCGCGCGATCTCCGAGGGAACCTATGCGCATATCCAGATCCTCCGTCCCTTTGTGGAGACCGACAAGTCTGGCATTGCCCGACAAGGGATGAAACTCGGAATTGATTTTTCCAAAACATGGTCGTGCTACAAGGGAGGAGAGCTGCATTGCGGAAGCTGTGGCACCTGTGTTGAGCGGCGCGAAGCTTTCCTGCTGGCCGGAGTTCCCGATCCAACGGTTTATGCGGCAACCGATCCCCTTCCCTTGAAACCTGCAAAAGAGGTGGGAAGGTAGGAAAGTAAAAGGTGCGAAAGTAGAGAGAGAAGTGCCTCTAAATATCTTAACTTTTCCACCATTTCACTTTCTTACTGTTAAACTCTTCCTCTGATGCGCATTTCCGAAATTTTCCATTCCATTCAGGGTGAGGGATTGCTGCTAGGCGTCCCGTCCGTTTTTGTCCGCACCTCGGGCTGCAACCTCCGCTGCCGCTGGTGCGACACTCCCTACGCCTCCTGGAATTCCGAGGGTGATGAGATGAGTGTTGCGGCAATTCTCGAGCGGGTAAAGGCCTACGACTGCTCCCATGTTGTGCTCACCGGTGGAGAGCCGCTGGTTGCCTCCGGCATTCACGAACTTGCAGCGGGACTCCGTGCCGAGGGGATGCACATCACCATCGAAACTGCCGCCACAGTGGCTCCCGACGGCATTGCCTGCGATCTCGCCTCCCTCAGTCCGAAGCTTGCGAACTCCACTCCAGATAAGGAGCAAGCCGGGCCATGGAGCGGGCGGCACGAATCCACCCGCATGAAGCCCGAGGTGATCCGCTATTGGCTCACCTCCTATCCCGCCCAACTCAAATTTGTTGTCTCAGCCGTCGAGGATCTGCCGGAGATCGAAAGTCTTCTGGCAGAACTGGGTGCCATTCCCGGCTTCCCCCGTGACAGAGTCCTGCTCATGCCGGAAGGAACCAATGGCGAAATACTACGCGAGCGTGGGCCCTTACTCGCTGAAATGTGTCTGGAACATGGCTTTAGATATGCGCCAAGGCTGCAGATTGAATTGTTCGGCAATACGAGAGGAACTTAATGGGCTCTTGCGATTGAACTCGGGCGTGCCACGCCGCTTACCCCTGAGGGGCTGTCCACGATAGCCCAACCTGCTCCGGTCGGTCGCAGGTTTCATCACTTCCAACTTCGGAGCTTGGGTGGGAATCTAGCTAGCTGATGTCAAATCAGGGTCTCTCAAAAAGAGAGATCTTTGC
>CAIJRY010000213.1 GCA_903823215.1 uncultured Spartobacteria bacterium | reverse complement strand
CTCGCTGATATTATACGTTAGACCCAGAAACAAAATTGACCACCCCTTGTGATCGTGGTACCTTCGCAAGATGATAGCCCAATCAGAAATCAGACAAATGACTCTTCCTGAGAAGTTTGTGCTTCTTGAAACAGTATGGGCGGAGATTGCGATTGATCCAGATCAGGTTGAAGTGCCTCAATGGCATAAGGATGTCTTGGATCAGAGGGATCTTGCCCTCCAAGAGGGGAGGGCGACTGTTCTTGAATGGGAAGAAGCCAAAAAGCAGATTGATCAGGCGATCCGATGAGAGTAAGCATCTTGGATGCTGCGCGAGACGACCTGATTGAGGGCTTTCATTTTTACGAGGAAAGGGAATCTGGATTCGGAGATTATTTCCTTTAGAGTCTTTATGCAGACATTGAGGCTTTGAGGATATTTTTTGGAATTCATCCGAAGACTTATAAGGATTTCCATCGAGCTCTTGCCAATCGCTTTCCCTTCGCCATCTATTACACATGGGATGAGGATGTTGTATTAATCGGAGCTGTGGTCGACTGTTGGCGAAAACCATCTTGGATTCGTAAGCACATAAAAAATGTCTAACCAATCACTGGAGAGAATCCTAGGCGTTCGTCGTATTTTGAAGCGACCACCATCATACGGATCTCTCAGTTCCAGACGTTAGGCATTTTGAGGCCATCATTGACTAGAAATTCGCTTTCAGCTATATTCATCCGCGATGAGCTCGATAGGCTACACATTCTGGCAAGATGGAGATCTTTGGCTTGGACACCTTGATGCTTACCCCGACTATCTGACCCAAGGCGTCAGCTTAGACGATCTTAAGGAGCACCTGTTTGATCTCTACCGTGATCTTTCATCGGGAGCCATTCCCGCTGTCCGCCAGCACGCCGAACTCGAATTTGCGTGAAGCGACGCGATTTGATCCGCACCTTGGAGCAGCAAGGTGCTGTTTTCATTCGCCACGGTGGCAAGCATGATTGGTATCAAAACCCAGCTACCAAAGCTTGCCAGCCAGTTCCTCGTCACACCGAGATCAATGAGTATCTTGCTCGCGCCATCATCCGTAAACTTGCAGTCGACAAGCCAAGCGCCTAACCAATCACTGGAGCGAACACCATTAGGTCTGCCGGTTTGCATGGGTTGAGCCTGCATGGTGTCGCTCAGTTCCAGACGTTAGGCAAGGTGTGCATCGCCATGCGTGAGCCAAATAAAATCAGGATCGAACGCCTGCACCCGCACGCGTGGCTCTGGGAACCGCTTGAGTCTGATGCGACATTTGTCCTGCGCACGATGTTTGGCACAAAAGCAGTCTATCTGGATGGCAAGCTGATGTTTTGTTTTGCAGCCAAGAAGGAGTTGTGGAGCGGCGTACTCGTAGCCACGGATCGGAAGCATCACCCCTCGTTGATAACGGAGATCCCCGTTCTGGCACCGCACCCTATCCTCTCCAAGTGGCTTTATCTGAACGTCTCCTCCGATTCGTTCGAGCGGGAAGCCGGACATCTGATCCGGCTCGCCAAGCGGCGCGACGGGCGTCTCGGCGTTGTCCCCCCGCCAAAAAATCGCAGATCTCTGCGATCCTTATAAGCCCTGAATCGTTTCGCCCGAGGGTGGCGGTTCAACCATGCGCTCCACCGAGCGGAGTAGGCGATCCAAGAACCAGAGAAGCGTTGCGGTCACAACTCCCAGATAAAGGGATGCGGCGATGAGGATGGTCTCGTGGAGGTCGTGTACGGGGCGGGGCACCATGATGGCCTCCACCATGAAGTAGAAGACGAACTGATTGGCAAAGGGCTTCCATCCCGGATACTGGACGCCAACCCAGGTGTAGAGCCAGACCACCGCCATGAAACTCGAGAGATAGAAGAGGATTTCATTGGTCGAGAAGCAGATCACGCTGATGAAGAAGATCGAGGCCGTGATGCCGCAGATCCCTCCCGCGACTCTGGCCAAGATGGCCTCCCTGGGCTGAGTGCAGAGGGCGATACTCCAGGTGAGGGCACCAAAGACGACAAAGGCGCTTGTGATGACCGAGGAGAACAGGTTCGCGGTGCAGATGGCCGCAGCCCCTACAATGGCGATGAAGAAGGTGTCCCGGATGGGAAATCTGATTGGCGGATTGCCGGTTCCCACAGGCGGTTTCCTCAGGGGAAAAATAAGAAAGGCGATGGAGGCGGCCAGGATGCCGATGGAGCAGTTCAAGGCCCTGAAGAATCCGTCGTAAATGGCCTCCGAGTTGATATTGTAACTATTGGGCATCGATCCACTGATTCCGTAGAGCAGCAGTGTCATCGTTGCCAGATCGCGGCTTCGTGAGGCCACGATCAGCAGGGAGGTCACCATCAGCACAAAAAAACCGATGTAGAGCCATGGGGCGTCGCGGAAAAAGGCGTCCAGAGCCATGCCGAGAATACCAGCGCACCAGACCAGGATGAGTCTCTGACGCATCATCTTTCTGCGGAAGGTCGGCAGGCAGACGACCAGATACCCGGCAAGCACGGCGCGGAAGGGGGACTCCGGTCGAAAGATCAGGATGCTCAGCAGGGCGATCCCTATGGCGGTCGCCGCGCGAAAGGCCACCCATGCCGCCTTACTCATGAAGCGGGATCGTAGACGCGCCTCCCAAAGGTGAAATGAAGGCCGGAGTGTCGCCCTGCTGCAATTCGGAGAGGCGCTTCAACCCCGAGGTGACATCGCTCTCCGTGCGGACGATCACCGCCGCCGTCCCCCCCATGCGGAAGGAGTGATCCTCTGGTTCATCAAGGACGATCCGAACCGGGTAGCGTTGTGCAAGAAGGATGAAGTCGAGTGTCGGTGAAACTTGGGAAAGGATCCCCTCCCCTCCGGCAGCCGATTTGGTGGGAGAGGCCAGCATCGACACCGCCTTGGGCAATCCCTGCACGATGCCACGGATCTTACGACCTGACTCCGCCAGCAGGTAAATATCGGCCTCCATGCCGGGCCTGATATGACGGAGGTCGGTTTCCCGAAAATTGGCCAGCACATACCAGATCCGCCGATCGACCAGTGAGAAGATTTGCTCACCCACCGCCGCATAGGCACCCGGAGTAATCTGAAGATTGGTGATGTAGCCGTCGCAGGGAGCATAGACCTTGCAGTAGGAGAGCTTGAGTTCGGCATCCTTAAGCTGGGCCTGTGCGGCTGCACGGCGGACATTCAGCTCGCCGCTCTGACCGAGAAGGTTGCGGGCGCTCTCAAGGGCAGCCTTGTCCTGGATCACCTTGTCAGCGGTTGTTCTGGCGTCGGTCTGAGCCAGTTCGTTCTTATCAGCGGTGACATACTGGTTGCCGACCAGCGCCTCCAGACGCTTGGCGTAGTTCGCCGCATAGAGGGCCTTGGCCTCGCTCTGCTTGAGGGCGGCCTCGCAGACGGCGATCTGATCCTTGTAGGACTGGATATCGAGTTCCGTCAGGGCAAGCTGGGCTCTGGCCTTCTCGGCCTCCGCGGCATAGGGGCGCGCATCGATCTCCAGCAGGAGATCCCCACGATGCACAAGCTGGTTGTCCTTCACATGAATGGCATCAATGGCCCCGCCCACCTGGGAGGAGATACCGATCACGTTGGCCCGGACCTGGGCATCCTCGGTTCTGGGATTGAGGCTGATATTGCGGGCGACCTCCCGCACGGTTACAATGGCGGCGGCGTAAGCGATCACGGAGATCAGCACACCGAGCAGGCGGCGAACGGGGCGGGCCGGTTGTTTCTGAACGATGGGTTCGCTCATCGCGCGGCAAAAAAGAGGAGCCAGAGCATGCAGGTCAGGGCAATGATCAGCGCAATGTAAACGAGCGGGATCGGTATCAGAAAGGGCACCATACCGGTTCTCATGAGGATGAGATGGATCAACCAGAAAAGCAGCAACCCGCCGAGGGCACAGACCAACCAGGCAGGAATATAGGCACCGGCAAGGTTGAGTTGAGGATCACAACCAGTCAGAATCAGCGAGACGATCAATACAGGAAGGGCAATCCATCGTGACACCTCACCACCATAAGAGAGCTTTCAGAACGGCATCAACGCTATTTGGCATCATTCTTTTTCCGTTCGCTCCCTGTGTGAAGCAGTCGCATGCCTCCCCTCCCCAGGCAACCAACATCAGCACGGATTCGAGGACCCGCCGCTTCTCCGTCGGCGAGCATTGCTCAAGTTTTGAAGCCGCCCGCGTTTATGATCTCCCGGCGCTTGTGGAACTCTCTCTTGCCAACAACCCCTACACCCGCTCCGCCTGGTTCAAGGCACTTGCCGCCAAAGCCTCTGTCGGTCAGGCCAAGGCTCCCTACTATCCCATCGTCAAACTCAATGCCGCCGGGGGATACAGCCAGCAGCCCTATCCCACGCAGTCCGGGCCGCTGACCGTCAATTCCGTCTCGATTTCTCCCGGTCTCGAGCTGGAATACCTCCTGCTTGATTTCGGACGACGATCCGCCGATGTGCAGCGAACCGTTGCCCTCCTTGCAAAGGCTAATCTGGAATTCTACCGCCGGGAGCAATCCACCCTCTCTGCCGTCCAGCAATCTTACTTTGCCCATCCTGCCGCTCTCTCGCAGCAGGAGGCGGCGCAGGCTAACCTAAGTCTCTCTCAAATCATCTGTGATATGGTGAAGGCCAAGGTGACTTCGGGTCTTGCAACACAACCCGAACTCCTTGCTGCCCAGAAGACTCTCTCCCAAGCGGAATATGACCTTGCCTCGGCACGGCGCAATGTCGAGGTGACTCTCGGCAATCTTCGTGTGGCAACCGGTCTGGAAGCAAACGCACCGATAAAGATCGCCCCTCCATCGGGAGTGGTCGCGGTGGAGTCTCTCCCGGGCAAGGTGGATCGCCTGATCGATACGGCGCTTCAGAAACGCCCCGATCTTGCGGCAAGAATGGCCGATGTCTGGGCTTCCAGAGCGGCCACCGAACGGGCGAAAGCCGACTTCATGCCAAAGCTCTCGCTTCAAGGCACCTATAATAGCTATTCGTTCGGCTTCTATGCCAAGCAGGGACCCACGGCGGGAACCTACTACGGAAATTACAATCAGGCGGGTGGATTTGCCGTGCTGAGTTGGGATCTCTTTGACGGATTTGAACGCGTGGAAAAGGTGAAGAAACGGCAGGCGGAGGAATCGGAGGCTAGGGCCGATGCCGAGGCGAGCAGGCTGGAAACGACGAGGGATGTCTGGACTGCCTATAACGATTCATTAAAGTCCGCAAAAAAGGTCTCCTACGCAGCCTCCCTGCTCTCCTCGGTCAGGGAGAATTTTGACGCCACTCAATCCGCCTTTCAAAACGGACTCGCCACCATCACGGAACTCTCCGCGGCTCAGAGCACTCTTGCAGCAGCCCGCTTCGAGAGTGCGGGGGCGGAGGCCGATTATCTGACCAGTCTCGCCGCACTCTCACTGGCGATGGGGGATAACGGGCCTAGCGCGGTGAAACAATCTCACCCGAAGGGGCAATAGAAGCGCGATTTCCTAAACGGCACCCAGTACGAGACAGGAGTTAATCCCGCCAAAACCGAAGGAGTTGGAGAGGATCTTGCGGGGGCGGGCTTCACGCCCCTGATTGGGAATGACATCGAGAGCGCATTCCGGGTCGGGAGTCTCATAATGAAGTGTCGGCGGGAGATACCCTTCGGTCATTGCGAGACTACAGATCACCGCTTCGATCGCTCCCGTTGCTCCGAGGGGATGAGCGGTGTAGGCCTTGGTTCCGCTGACAGGAATCGTCGGCGCATGCACCCCAAAGACTTCGTGAATGCAGCGCGCCTCATTACTGTCGTTCACCTGAGTCGAACTGCCGTGGGCATTGATATAGTCGATCTCGTCGGCATTGGTTGCTGCATCGGACAGGGCATCACGCATCGCTCTCATCGTTGTAATACCTGTCGGATGCGGTGATGTCATATGATGCGCATCATTGTTGTGGGAAAACCCCAGGATCTCCGCATAGATACGGGCTCCGCGGGCTTTGGCATGACTGTACTCCTCGACGACCAAAGAGGCGGCCCCCTCACCCATCACAAATCCATCCCTCTTGAGATCAAAAGGTCGGCAGGATTGAGGAGGCTCTGCCGTGCTCATGGTTCGGATCTGGGCAAAGGCTCCATAGGTCAAGGGACTCAGGGGAGCTTCACTTCCCCCGGCGAGGATCACATCAGCCAATCCCTCGCGGATGTACCTGAGCGCTTCACCGAGGGCCACCGTGCCGCTGGCACAGCTGTTGGAATTGGTCGTACCAACCCCCTGAAAGCCGCAGCTGATGGCTATATTGGAGTGGGCTGATCCGCCAAAGACCTGTAGCGCCAGCAAGGGACTCACCGCCTTGAAACCGCCTTTCAGAAAAGCGTCATGCTCATACTCCGCGTTGCAGATTCCCGCTAACGCCGTTCCAAAGCTGACTCCCCGACGAGGATCGGGAGCCTCGGGACTCCATTCCAACCCACTGTCCCTGAGCGCCAAAAATGCGCTGGCCACGGCAAATTGCGCATAACGATCGAGTCGGCGCAACGACTTCGCTGGAAAGAATGCGAGCGGATCAAAGTCGTTAATCTCACCCGCAGACCGGGGCTCCAACCCCATGAGAGGAAAACGACTCAGCAGGCCGATACCGCTCTTTTCGGCAAGAATACCCTGCCAGAATTTTTCGCGTCCGCTACCGATACAGGAGATCGGACCTACTCCTGTGATGACTGCACGACGATTCATCATGACTTGACCTCGAGAAGTTTCTTGAATGAGGCCAGGGTGCGGGGGGCCACCCAGTCGATCATGAATCCCCCGATGATCGCTTCGCCAAGAGGGGCAAGCAGAGGCCAGCGAAAATAGAGATCATGCTCGATTGTCACGCGCACTCCCCTTTCCTCCTGAGTGTAAATCCAGCGCACTTCCATCCCCTTGGTAAAGGCTTTCAGATGATGGAATGAGAGCATGGGCTTCACCGGGTCCCTACGAAACTCCGATGTCCAGGAGATCGGTATCGCTGCGCGCAGGGCAGCCATTTCCACAATACCATGATCGGGCCCTCCTTCGAGCCAGCGCACCCACCGGTAGTGGGGCAGCAGTGCCGGCCATCGGGTGAGATCCGAGGTCATGGCATAGACCTTCTCCTGCGGCGCATCAATCAGTATGGAGCATGAGTTATGCATCGGATTTCCTTCTTCGATCACGCACATAGTGGCAATGAAGTTCATCACCGGATTGGTCCATCTCCTTCAAACGGAAGTGCCGGTCATCTGGCAAAAAGCCATCCGGGAATCCCGTCATTCGTGGTGCATCGAGTCCTCCAATAATCACGGGGACAATCCTCACCCTGATTTCCTCCACCGCATCGGAAGCCAAGAGTGATCTGATGGTTGCGGGATCGGAATCATCAAGAAGTACCCCGTCAACGCTCATTGAGAGGGCCAATTGAACTTGCGAGCTGTGCCGATTCACAAGTTCATACCTGACTAAGCTTTTTCTTCGGATTCGACCTGATGCTCCACATCAGAAACCTGGCTTTGCATCTCCCCCAGAGAGGCATGACTTCCATCACCTGTACGATAAGTCATATAGATCAGACCGCCGATCAGCCCCCAGATCACCGCAAGGGCGAATCCTGTAATCGAGATCAGCACTGCGAGATTTTCCGAGGTGTTATAGAGCGAGTGCAGCATCGTGGCAAAAAGCTTCTCACGCACGCCAATGCCGGCGAGGCTGATGGGTAGGGAACTGATGGTGTTCACGATCGGGATCACTGAGGTCATGGCGGCGGCACCGGGATTGCCCACAAACGCAAACGCGGCAAAAATTGCCGTTCCAAAGATGAAGAGGTTGAGCACTAGGGAGAGACCTATGGCAACCACGATTGCCTTCCATGCACGGGCATAGACGGAAAAGGCGCGGGCGATGTCGAGTACGGCGGCATAGCCAGGCATTTTGGCGGGAAGACGCTTGGCCAGATGGAAACGGTCGATGATCAGTCCCATGACGATAAGACCAATGAATCCGCAGAAGATGATGCTGACCACGAGGAGAAATGCCCTGACCATCGGCAGAGACATCAGAATACCGTGGAAGTAACCAAAAACCCCGATGGAAACGAGGATCAGGGCAAACATGCCGGTGCTACGATCCGCGACGATGCTCAAAAACACAGCACTCTTGGACTTGGGAGCTTCGCGCATGGCAAAGAAGACTTTCACCAGATCCCCCCCCACTCCTCCCGGCAGGCAAAGATTAAAGAACATTCCGATCATCACCAGCTGCCAGACACGGAAGAAACCCATCCTGATCCCCTGAACCTGCATGAGAAGATTCCAACGAATGGTGCCGATCAGCAACACCAGGCCAAAACTGACAAAGCCTGGTATGAGCCAGACAAGATTGGCCGTGTGAAGGGCCTCGACCATCTGCTGGCGCTTGGCGGGATCATGGAAAAGCAACCAGAGGAGCAGCAGGGTGACACCTGCCTGGAGCAGGGTCATGACGATTTTTTTGAGATTCATGGGATGTTGTTGAAAGTTGAGTTCCAGCGTTCCACGACGGCACGGATTGGCGCCGGAGCCGCCATTGCTGAAAGTTCCATAATGTAAGGCAGGGATGATGGCAGAAGAGGTACCAATCGGTCGAAGGGAATCTCTCCCTCAAAGGGAACAAGGTGATCCTTGTCCGGCCATGCCGCATCCTGCAAGTGGGCACCGGCGGCGTAGGGGGCAATCTCTCCGAGCCACTGGGCATGATCGAGAAGACCCATATTCTCCCGCATCTGGGCATGACCAAAATCATGCCAGTAGCGCAAATGGGGCGAATCAAACCTCTTAAGCATGGCCAGCAATTCCCGTTCGCAGGGAATCGCCTCATAGTCGCTGCGATTTTCGATGCAGAGTGTGAGATCCAACTTCACGGCCTCTTCCACCAGCGGCTCCAGCAGCGAAGTCACCCGGTCAAGATAGGCTTGGGCCGCTTTCTCTCTCTTAGCAAACTGCTCCAGTTTGAAGCGTGCATATTCCCTGCTGGCCACTCCGTTTTTTATAAGTTTCGCCAGGAGAGAATCACCCATGCCGCGCAGGGGAGTTACTCTTCCCAGATGGAGCACGACGAAGCGCGCACCGAATTCCTGTGCGGTGGCCATCGTCCGTCGGGTGAGCTGGACAGCCCGATCCCGATCCGCCGGACGATAGGAGGTGAGTTCATAGCAGTCGGGATTATCGGTCATGATCTCCACCGGCATCGGGCAAAAGTTATGAACGCTGGGAACCTGAAATGTTCCCTGTGTATAAGACTTACGAATGCCCTGTAACTGGGAGACATTCAGTCCATGTCCCAGCTCAATTGTGTCAAATCCAAGATCGAGGATTTCAGCGATGAGGCGACTTCCATCCTTCTCCCGCCCGGCATTCCAGTTTGTGGAAAAGGCTATCATCGGGTGATGCTGACCATGTTGCTAGGACTTTGCCAGCAATGACTCGGCAACATCCAGTCCACTCGACAACGCCGCTTCGATGCTTGCGAGAGTCACCTGATCCCCAGCCAGAGAGAGATTGGATGCAAAACGGGTCGCCATAAGTTCCTTCCCATATCCGGGAAGACGTGGAGGAAGAGCCTGCCGGATGCTGAGTTCCTTCAGAAATTGCCAATCTGCAAAAGCAGGGAACATTGATGTGATCTCTGCCTGAACCAGCGAAACCAGTATCTGGTTATCAACTGCCTGAGGATTCAACAGCGTGGCTGAGAGCAGTCTCCTTCCGTGGGGGGCATAATCTGCTGTGATGTTGGTGAGATCGCAGAAATTAGAGACCTGTCCGTTGTCGCATGATGGGAGGACGATCAATCCTCCTTCATAGAGGGGACTCTCACCGGTAAAATAGAGGGTCGTCACTGCGTGCCAATCACGCCCTGGAGGAAGCCCCAGCAGGAAACGGGTCCCCTGCTCATCGGTGGCAAGAACCAACTCATCGCACTCCATCTCGCTTCCATCGTCCAGGGTGACTCCCGTGAATCGATCTCCATTTCGGTGAAGGGCCGTCACCTTCGTCCCATATTTCTGACGCGCCGCAGGAAGACGGGAGGCAAGTTGCTGCGGAATCGCCCCCATTCCGCAGGATGGAAGGAGAGCCCTGCCCAAGGCGAATTTCTTCAAATCGTAACGGAAAATTGAAGCCTCTGTTTCGAGATTATTCTCCAAAAAAACACCGGAGAAAAATGGTTTCAGAAAGCGTTTGTGCATACCCCGATCAAGTCCGAGCCGATGGAGTTCCTCGATTGTGGAATGTCCCGTTTCATTTTTTAAGAGCCATCCATCCGGAGTGAGGATCTGAACGAGCGCATGAGCTGCGAGGGAAAGTTTCTCGCTCCACGAAAATGCAGGCGACAAGAGACTTCCCAGCGCATGGTTGGGATGGGCCAGTGGATTGAGAAAGCGTGAAAACTCCAAATTGCCAGAGGGATCCCTGTTGATGAGCAGGGCACCGCTATCAAAATAGCTCGGATGCAGGGCTTCCATGTCAAGCAGACGGCGAGCTGTAGGATAGGAATCCAGCAGCACCTGAAAGCCTCGATCAAGGCGATAACCATCTGCCGTCACTTCTGTGGCAACACGTCCTCCCGGTTTGGTTGCAGCGTCCAGCAGCAACCACTCCTCCCCAGCTTCTTCGAGCCGGCTTGCGCATGCAAGCCCGGCAAGCCCAGCCCCGACAATAATGATCATGGGTTAATGCTACAGGAATGAAGTCACAAGCCGCAACCCGTGACATCATCCCGAAGCAGAATGATCCGGTCAGCTATTTCTCAGAATTTCACGGGATCGAGATGCCATATTTCACGGGCGTATTCGGCAATCGTTCGATCGCTCGAGAACTTGCCCATGCGTGCGGTGTTGAGAATGGCCATCTCAGCCCATCGGGCTTTGTCTTTGAATGCTGCGTCCACTTTCTCCTGAGCATCACTGTAGGAACGGAAGTCAGGGAGGCATAGGAAGGGATCACTATAGACAAGATTGTCCCGCAGCATATTGAAGACTCCGGGAGGTTCGTCAGGAGTGAAGAAGTTCGATCCTACCCAATCCACCACAGCCCTCAATTCCTCGTCCTTTGCCAAAAACTCCTGAGGGTTATATCCCCGTTTCCAGAGTGCATTGACATCATCGACAGTCATTCCGAAAATGAAGATATTCTCATCCCCGACCTCTTCCTTGATCTCCACATTGGCACCATCCAGTGTGCCTATTGTCAGGGCTCCGTTGAGGGAGAGCTTCATGTTGCCTGTTCCTGAAGCCTCTTTTCCGGCGGTTGAAATCTGTTCTGAAAGGTCTGCTGCCGGCACGATGCGCTGTGCCAGCGAAACCCGATAGTTTGGCAGAAAGACAACCTTGAGTTTGTCTTTGATTCTGTCATCCGAATTGATCTTGGATCCGACGGCATTGATGGCCTTGATGATATTCTTTGCAAGATCATATCCAGGAGCAGCCTTGGCCGCGAAGATGAACACCCGAGGTACGATATCCAGCCCTGGATTCTGAAGGAGCCTCCGATAGAGCGCGAGAATATGGAGAAGATTGAGATGCTGACGCTTGTATTCATGCAGGCGCTTGATCTGAACATCGAACAAAGCGGACGGATTAACATCTACACCACACTCAGCCTTGATGATTCGGGCAAGGTCGATCTTGTTGGCATGCTTCACATCCATGAACTTCTTCTGGAACTCAGGATCCTTGGCATAAGCCTCGAGTCCCCGGAGTTCATCAAGGTTGCGTTCCCATCCCTTGCCGATCTTGGAGGTGATCAATTCGCTCAAACGGGGATTGCAAGCCAGGAGCCAGC
Source organism: uncultured Spartobacteria bacterium (assembly GCA_903823215.1). Classification (GTDB taxonomy): domain Bacteria; phylum Verrucomicrobiota; class Verrucomicrobiia; order Chthoniobacterales; family UBA6821; genus UBA6821. The sequence goes on along the minus strand of CAIJRY010000213.1, from coordinate 10,983 downwards.
GCCGGGGCGTGATGCCGTTTGTTTTGTTGTTGAATTTCTTGGGGAAGAGTTCGTCGAATTCCGGGAAGAGATCGCTTTTGAGCAACTGGGTGTGCAGAGCTGCGACACCGTTCACTGAGTGACTGCCGACCACAGAGAGATTGGCCATGCGCACCATCTGCTGATTCCCCTCCTCAATAAGGGAAAGCTTCCGCACTTTTTCCAAATCACCCGGCCATTTTGCCTCCACCTGTTTGAGAAACTGTTTGTTAATCTCAAAGATAATCTGCAGATGGCGCGGCAGTACTTTCTGAAACAGACCCACGCTCCATTTTTCCAATGCCTCGGGAAGAAGCGTGTGGTTGGTGTAGGCAAAGGTTCTTGTGACGATACTCCATGCCTCGTCCCAGGGCATTCCATACACATCATGGAAAAGACGCTGAAGTTCGACCACGGCGATGGCCGGATGGGTATCATTGAGCTGAATGGTGACTTTCTCAGGAAAATCACTCCAATCCTCATTGTTCCTGCGGAAGCGGCGGATGATGTCCTTGAGCGAACACGCGACAAAGAAATACTGCTGGATGAGTCGGAGTTCCTTGCCGCTTTCCGTTTTGTCATTCGGATACAAAACCTTGGAAACGGTCTCACTGACATTTTTCTCACGAACGGCCTCCTCATATCCCCCTCGGTTGAAGGCCTCAAAATTAAAATCCTCGTGCGCTTTGGACTCCCAAAGCCTCAGAAAATTGACTGTATCGGTTCCGTACCCGGGAATAGGGATGTCGTAGGGAACTCCGGTGAGTTTCTTGGTATTGGTCCATTTTGGAATGTAGTGGCCGAGATCATCGAAGATATTCTCCACCTGACCGTAGAGCTCGATTTCCGTAATATGCTGCGGACGGACAATCTCCCACGGTGTGCCGTATTTCATCCAGTCATCCGGAAGCTCGACCTGGTAGCCGTTGCGGAATTCTTGTTTGAAAAGACCGTACTGATAATGGATGCCATAACCCACAGCCGGAAGATCCAATGTTGCCAGAGAGTCAAGGAAGCAGGCGGCAAGTCTCCCAAGTCCGCCATTGCCCAACCCCATGTCATATTCCTCATTTCTGAGCTCTCCGATATCGAGACCAAGCTCTGTGATGGCCAGTTCCATATTCTTGAAAACACCGGCGTTGTAAAAACTGTTGATGTAGAGACGCCCCATGAGAAACTCGAGGGAGAGATAATAGAGTCTTCGAGTGTTGATGCTGTTGTGCTTGGTCTGGGTGGCGATCATCCGCTCGATGATGATGGATTGAACCGCCTTGGCCGTCGCATGCCACCAATCTCTTTTGGATGCATTCTGGGCATCCCGCGCGAGAACGAACTTGAGCTGATTGAGAATCAGGGCCTTCAGACCGGGAACAGAAGTGTCTATGGTGGATTGAAATCCGGCTTTCGAGGTCATATTAAATGGGGTGATGGTGTGTGGATGCGTTCTAAGAGGACTTTTACTTCGCTGCTCATCGAAAACTGTTCAAGCATTCTCTGAAACCAGAAGGCATTTTGTGAAGCAAACTCCGTTCCAATTCAGACATTCATAGAATGTCCACTTTCAAGTTGTGTTAATTTTGTCATGATGGAACCGATTGGCTCAACCCTGCCGCATGACACGCCTTATGAACAACCCTGCCTCACCACCCGGGATCGTTTTAGGAAAGACCGGCAGCACTCCCGCGATTCATCTGTTCGATTTTGACGGAACTCTGGCTGACACACGCCCCATCGCCCATCAGATACTCAATGAGATGTCCCGGGAATTCGGATTCAAGGAACTCCCTCTCGATCAGTTGGATGAAGCTCGCCGGATGAACACCCGCCAATTCATCAGTCATCTCGGCATCAGCAAATGGAAAGTGCCTTCGATTGCCCGGCGGGGACTCCAGCTTCTCCATGACCGCATTCATCTTGTGGAGCCTGTCCCAGGCATACCCGAGGTACTCGCCACGCTTCATGGGAGGGGGGAGCGCCTCGCGATCCTAACCTCCAACAACCAGGCAAATGTCGAGGCTTTCCTTGGCAGACATGGATTGCTCTATTTTGAATTTGTCAGCTGCTCTTCCAAGCTCTTTGGTAAGGGGCGTGAAATTCGCCGCATCCTTCGCAGGGAAAAACTCTCCCCTTCCGAAATCCTTTATATCGGGGACGAAACGAGGGACATCGAGGCGGCCATGGAAACAGGACTCTGCATGACTGCCGTCACCTGGGGTTACAACTCACCGGAAGCACTCGCGCTCCTGGAACCAGCATACATGATTTCAACACCTGCCGAGCTGTTGACGCTCGGGCAATCCATATGAAGGGAGCCATCACGCGCATCCGTCTCGATCAGCACCTGCACGATGCGGGTCATTTTGATTCCAGGGAAAAAGCGCGACGGGCCATTATCGCCGGACAGATTACGGTGGCAGGACAGATTGCTGACAAACCGGGCACCAAGATCAACCCCGAAAGTGAAATTCTCATTACCGGACGCGACCGTTATGTCGGTCGGGGAGGTCATAAACTTGAAGGGGCCCTGAGCGGCTTTTCAATCGATCCGATGGGAATGACCTGCCTGGATCTTGGTTCCTCAACGGGAGGATTCACAGACTGCCTCCTGCAGCATTGGGCAGCCCATGTCACGGCAGTGGATGTGGGACGGGGTCAATTGGCGTGGTCGCTGCGGCAGGATCCAAGGGTGGAAGTTCGTGAGGGAATCAATGCACGCTACCTGACACCCACCGATTTTTCCCGTCGGTTTGATCTGATCGTCGGTGATTTGAGTTTTATTTCATTGACGAAAATACTGCCTGCCGCCCTTGAGTTACTCAACCCGGAAGGAAGAATGATAGTCCTGATCAAACCACAATTCGAGCTTTCCCGTTCCGAAATAGGGAAGGGAGGCATCGTCCGAGATGCGGCGGCAAGACAAAGGGCTGTCGAGTCGATCCGTGCATGGGTGGTCGCAGCGGGGCACCGTGTGGACGGTGTGATGGAATCCCCCCTCCCCGGGACATCGGGTAATATCGAGTTTCTGGCACTGCTTAGAAGAGGCGAATCCGAGCTCGATTATCCCTGCATTGCATGATGAATCCTCCACCAGCAATGATAGGAGTGATTGCTCATTCCGGCAAAGAGGGAGCGGAGATTGTCGTGAGGGCGGTGACCGCTGAACTCAGGCGACTCAAAGCAGGATTCCTGATGGAAAAAATGACCGCCTCCCTTATAGGGGAGTCCTCATCCTTGGATGAGGCAACACTGGCCAAGGATTGCGATCTTTTGCTCGTGATGGGTGGAGATGGCAGCATTCTCAGGACCCTACATCGCTCGGGGGGGTATATCCGTCCAATTTTTGGAATTAACATCGGCTCCTTGGGCTTCCTTACCTGTCTTGGCTCAGGAGAGTATCTTCGTGCTGTGGAGTCCGTGGTCGAGGGAAAATTCCTTCTGAGTCCGCGCAGCCTGCTTGATGTGGAGATCAGTAGTCTCGAAGGAAATATCAGGCTGGAACGGGCTCTCAATGATGTCACGATAAGTCGGGGAGAGCGTTCACAACTTGTGAAACTCCATACCACCGTGGATGGCATGGCGTTGACGGAATACCATGCCGATGGATTGATCGTCGCCACCCCCACCGGCTCGACCGCCTATTCCCTTGCTGCCGGAGGTCCCATTCTCATGCCCGACAGCCACGCTTTGGTGATCACACCGATCTGCCCTCATGTCCTGAGCAACCGCTCCCTGGTTATTTCCGATAAGAGCGAAGTGGTCATCTGGTCTGCCGGCTATCAGGAAATTTTTGTCACCATTGATGGGCGCACGCCACATGCCCTGGCCCCCTCGCAGAAAGTTATCCTGAGACTCTCTCCCGAGACCCTCCCCCTCGCCATGATGCCGGAAGCCACCTTCCCCGACATCCTTCGTCAAAAACTTAAATGGACGGGAAGCAACATTTGATTCAAGCGAGCAAGCAAAAGCCTGTACAGTATTGTTCCAACTGATTTATGAGTCTGCTCACCTCTTCCTTGCTACCGAAGGACATCCAACTCCAACTGAAGGCCACGGACCACCGTGATGCCTTGGAGGAAGTGCTCTCGACGCTTCGAAGCGATCATCGGATCAGGGACTGGGAACGCCTCCGCACATCCCTGCTTGCCAACTCCCAAAGTGAAACCTTCAAGGAATGCCCGGGGGCCTTGTTCCTCCATCACGGCAGAACCGAAAGCGTCTCCTCACTTGTACTCGCCGTGGGACGGAGTGCGACAGGATTTTCTTCGCAGGCAGGTGGGGAGAAAACCCATCTGGTCTTCCTTGCCGCAATCCCTGAAGCGATGAACAACGAATACCTGCGGATCCTCGGGGCAATATCAAGGGTCTGTCGCGAGGAAGAGACTCTCCGCACACTCCTCGAGGCACAAAAGGGCGAGGAATTCGTGGCAGCACTTGAAAAGGGTTGCCGTCAATGAATCCGTCCTCCCCAAACCAGACTCCCCCACTCTTGGAGGTCTGCAATCTCAAGGTTCATTTTCCAATTCATTCAGGATTGCTGAGGAGACAGACAAGCGTTTTCAAGGCGGTCGATGGCGTCAGTTTCATAGTTCCTGCCGGAAAGACCGTCGGACTTGTCGGCGAAAGCGGCAGCGGAAAAACCACGATAGGAAGAACCCTTGTCAAACTGATTCCCTCCACATCGGGAAAGGCACTTTGGAAGGGTGAGGACATTCTTCCCCTGAGCGAACAGGCATTCCGCCCCCTTCGACGCCAAATCCAATATATCTTTCAGGATCCCTTCGGCTCGCTCAATCCGCGCATGACCGTCGGCCGTATCATCGGAGAGGCTCTTGAAATACACTTTCGTACTCTTGGGCCACAGGAAAGGGAAACCCGTGTCGCAGCCCTGCTCAATCGTGTCGGCCTCAAGGCAGAGATGATGAGGCGGTATCCGCATGAGTTCAGTGGAGGACAGCGCCAGCGCATCGGCATTGCCCGGGCACTGGCGGTGGAACCCGAACTGCTCATCTGTGACGAACCGGTGAGCGCGCTCGATGTCAGTGTGCAGGCCCAGATTGTGAACCTGTTGCAGGATCTTCAAGACGAATTGGGCGTTGCTCTCCTCTTCATTGCTCACGATCTGGCCGTCGTGGAACATATCAGCGACTCAGTACTTGTGCTCCACCAAGGAAAAATTGTCGAATCGGGACCCGCAAGGGATGTGCTTGAGAATCCCGGTCATCCCTACACCCGGGAACTCCTTGCAGCCGTTCCGCGACTCGAGGCCTAGCAGCTACGGATCGCACTTCCCCATTTTTTCATGAATACCCTGACACTCTCACGGAAATTCCAAGCCATGAACAAGCCTCTGCTGTTGTTGATGCTGGCATTCTGCGTCTTTGGAATTTACGCAATTTACAGCGCGACATGGATGAGGGATGCCCCGTTCTGGACAAGCCAGATCCGCTGGCTCTTCATCTGCCTGCCCGTATATTTTGTGATCGCCTTCAATGACTATCGCTGGGTCCGACTGGGAGCGATCCCCATCTACGCAGTCAGTGTGTTCCTTCTCATTCTCGTCTTCTTTATAGGAGTCAAAGTTTTCGGTGCCCGTAGCTGGCTCAATCTCGGTTTTGGAAATTTCCAGCCTTCGCAGATGGCTATCTTTGGCGGTGTTCTCGTCTTCGCTCTCTTTCTTAGCGAATCTTCGGAAATGCATTCGGCTCTCCGGATTCTCATCTGCCTCGGTATTCTGGCTGTTCCCTGCGTCCTTATTTTAATTCAACCCTATCTGGGTGGCACTCTTGTCTGGCTACCGGTTCTTTTTGCCATGCTCTATGTCGGAGGAGTACAGGTGCGCTATCTTGTCACCCTGCTTTTGATCGGCATTGCCTTTATGCCGGTCGTTGTGAACTTCGGCCTCAAACCTTATCAAAAAGATCGTATTCTCATCTTTCTTGATCCCTCCCTTGATCCCAAAGGTGCCGGCTGGAGCATCAACCAATCGCTCAATGCAATCGGCAGCGCGGGATTCTGGGGCAAAGGCTTCAAAGCTCACAATACGCTCAACGAACTCGGTTATCTTCCCAGCACCATCGTCCACACCGATTTCATCTACTCGGTCTTTGGTGAACAGCATGGGTTTCTGGGGGCACTGATCTTAATACCCTCCTTCGCCCTCCTTTTACTCGCCGGGCTTTATATCGCCTCCCAGTCCCGTGATCAACTGGGACGCCTGCTTGCCGTGGGTATCGTCATGCTCCTCTTCACCCATGTCTTCATGAACATTGGGATGACTGTTGCCGTCACCCCAATCACGGGACTCCCCCTGCCGCTGGTGAGTTATGGAGGTTCCTTTCTGCTCATCACCATCGCCTGCCTCGGCCTGCTCCAGAGTATCTGGATTCATCGCAAGCCCATCTACTGACAACTTCATTCTCATGCGCATCCTATCAGGCATCCAACCCACCGGACTCCCCCATCTCGGCAATTACTTCGGGATGATGAAATCAGCTATCGAGCTTCAGGAAACGGGGGATGCCCTTTATTTCATCGCTGATCTCCACGCACTCACGACTGTGCGGGATCCCGAAGCGCTGCGTCATAACACACGGGAAATAGCGATCGACTTCCTTGCGTGCGGACTCGATCCGGTAAAATCCTGCCTTTTTCGCCAAAGCGACATCACCTGCATATCAGAACTCTCATGGATTCTTTCCACGGTAACTCCAATGGGGCTGCTTGAACGCTGTCATTCCTACAAGGACAAGCTTGCCAAGGGACTTCATGCCTCGCTGGGGCTCTTCTCCTACCCGGTGCTTATGGCTGCCGACATCCTCGCCTACGATAGTGATGTCGTTCCGGTGGGGCGCGACCAGAAACAGCATCTCGAAGTCACCCGCGACATTGCGGTCAAGATCAACGAACTCTACGGCGAAGTCTTCAAACTTCCTGAGCCACTCATCCGTGATGAATCTGCAGCCATTCCCGGAACCGACGGCGCCAAAATGAGCAAAAGCTACGGCAATACGCTGGAACTCTTTTTGGAGGAGGCCCCACTAAAGAAAAAAATCATGGGCATCCAGACCGACTCGACCCCCGTGGAGGCACCCAAGCCCATCGAAGGTTCGGCCATTCTCGGCATCTACCGCCATGTGGCTTCACCCTCCGACTACGCCGAAATGGAAGCCGACTTCCTTGCCGGAGGCAAGGGATACGGTGATTTCAAGAAAAGACTCTTCGCGGCGGTCTGGGAATATTTCGCCCCGATGAGGGAATCTCGCAAACGCTTTGCCGACGATCCCGCCGAAGTCGATCGCCTCCTCCGCGATGGAGCGGTAAGGGCCACCTCAAAGACTCTCCCCGTCATGGAGCGAATGCGCCGTGCCATTGGATTGCTTTAAGAAATACCTTGCGGGCAAGGTTTTCGGTGCTAGCTTCTACCTTCTCGACGCGGGGTGGAGCAGCCCGGTAGCTCGTCAGGCTCATAACCTGAAGGTCGTAGGTTCAAATCCTACCCCCGCCACCACTCTTATAAGCCCGTAGAAGCTGATAGTAAAAGCCTCTACGGGCTTTTTGTTGGGTTGATTGGTAAAATGAGGATGGATGGTAAATGCTCATGAAATACCCATTCGTGCATTTTTTTCTGGCGATACTTTGGCAATACTTTTAAAGGGTGGGTGTGGCAAAGTCGTATAAGATCCGCAAGGTGAAGCGTGCCCGGCTGAAGGGTGATCGATGGGAGATCGATTTTGGGATGATCAATGGCAAGCGGGTGCGTGCCTATAAGAGATCAAAGACGGACGCGGAGAAGTATGCCCAGGAGAAGGAGCAGAAGCTTATTCATCATGGAGTTTCCTCGCTCTCTGTCTCTGAAGAGGATCGCGTGCTTTTTCAGGCTGCCAAGCTACGGCTCGGATCTGTACCCATTGCTACGGCCGTAGATTTCTATCTGGAGCATCACAAGCCGCTTCGGGAGGATCTTTCCCTTTCCGCTCTGCTGGAAAAGGCGATGATAGAAAAGGAGCTGGCCGGCATGAGGAAGCATTCGCTCTCTCAGTTTGGATGCTCGTGCCGGTCCTTTGTGCGCGGTCGGGAGGATCTGCCTGCGCGTCTCGTAACACGGGAGGAGGTGAAGTCGTGGATTCATGGGAATGCCTGGGCTGCCAAGACGCAGAAGGTCTACCTAGGAGATCTCAGGGCCCTCTTCGGATGGGCTGTGCAAGAGCGTTATCTCCGCAAGAATCCCCTTGCTGGAAAGGAAGGCTTTATCACGCTGCTGCAGGAGGAGGAAAAGGAGATCGCCGTCTTTGATCCCTCCTCATGCGCGGCCCTGCTCCGCACGGCTCTCATGGGAACCTCGCGCGATCATTCCCGCGACAGCGCTGGGAGATGGTCAGCGGGTGAGGTTCCCGGGGGATTTCGTCCGCTGATCGGGTATCTGGCTGTCGCTCTCTTTGCCGGCGTGCGTCCGGAAGAGGTGAAGCGGACCGATACGGAGCGTCTCGATGTGCATGGTGGGACGCTCGTGGTCACTGGTGCGGCCGCCAAGCGCGTCAAACGCAAAGGGAGGCAGCGGCGGGTGATCGAGCTGGAGCGTACGGCCCGTATCTGGCTACGGCTCTGGCAGCGACTTTGTCCCGGTGCTGATCTGGTCCCAAAGAATTTCACCCGCAAATGGAAGGAGCTTCGTGCTGCAGCAGGGATCGAGGCATGGCCTCATGATGTGCTCAGGCATACCTTTGCCAGCTATCACTACGCCCTTCATGCTAACCGTTCCCGCCTTCAGGCCATGATGGGCCACACGGAGGATGAAGACACGCTGGACAGGCACTATCGCGCGGTGATGACCCTGCAGAAGAAAGTGGTGAGCAAGCGGCTCGCTGAGGAGTTCTGGGGGCTTACACCGAGGAGGGTGAGGATGGGGACTCTAAGAAACCGTTTTTAGTTATCAATGAATACGACCCCGGCAAAGGCGGATAGATTGCATTCGCGCTAGGGCCAATGTATTCGATCAAGAGATACCCTTGTCTTTCGACAACTTCTTCAGAATCGATGTTTTTCCGATAATTACTGATAAAAAATTCACGGTCGATTGTATGACCTATCATTTTGAGTCCCTTAACGGGATCGCTACAAAGGATATGAAAGGGGTTAGGCATCACCAATCCGCGGAATATGCATGTGTCTGATTTCATAGTTTTAAAAGGCTTATAAACGCGCGTTTATTAGAAATCAGGAGGGGTTTTATTGGTGGACTTGGTGAACTTTCCACTTTCTCAGTTTCGAGCCATCTTTCTCCCAAAACCCATTTTCTTGGGTCTGAACGCTGATTTGATCCCCTTGGGCAACATTGCTTACCCCTTCCAAATAAATATGCCTTCCGGTTGGCTCATAGACCCATTGGGCCCCGTACCGTACGGTATACATGCCTCTCCTTACATCTGATCCTCCCACTTCGTAAGCCGTCATTTCCTCGGCAAGAGCATTAGTGCCAATAACTTTTTCAATTTTAACAGGGACGAATGGAACTGTTACCCAGGCATGTTCTGCTTGCGATGCCCTCGCCGCGTCGTCGAATTCCTTTTCGGCCTTGGCCTGTGCTTCCTGTTGCTGTGCTTGCAGAATGGAAAGGTTTTTTTTCCTTTTTTCTATTTTTTGAGAAAGTTCTAAAAAATCGGTCTGATCCAAGGGAACAGTCGCTGCTAATGGAGGATCAATAATTTTTGCAGTGATAGAACGATGATCTTCCGAAAGCGTAGAGACCGCCTCTGTCATCGCAGGAACCGTTACGGTCGCATTGGGAGAAGCCATCACGGTAGGTTTGAGCAAATGACACTTTGTTGGCCAGTATTTGGGATCAGGAAAGGAAGGTGTGGGAGCGGGTGTCGCGGAGGGAGCAGCAGTTGATTCCGAGATGATTTCTGGGCTTGGCTCCGGAGAGGCGACCTTGACTGCGGAAGGCTCTACTTTTACCCGGCGATTAGCTTCCTGATATATTGGGAATAAAAAGAAAATGAGAATTCCCAGAATGACTAGTAGAGCAAGGATGCCTTTCATATGTGGTTATGTGATTTTTCCTTTTCCGCAAAATGAACACCGCCAAGGGCTAAAAAGATTGATCACACAAACCATGATCCATATCGGGACCCACAAACCCACGGTGACAAAGCTTAAAATAAGGTGAAGGATGTGACTCGGATTGGATTTGGTAAAGGGCCTATGGCACCCACAAGATGAGCAAAACCTCTGGATCGTGGAGGTGCTCATGGTTTTTTTCTTGTTCTTGGAGATTCTGTGGGTGTTTCTGCCACGCGAGCGGTTTCCTCTTCCGAAAAATGATAGTCGGTTGGAAGGGATGGAATTAAGGAGGATGATCGGACTCCCCTCACCGCAGACACAGATCCGAAGGCCCCGAGCTTTTTTTTAGGGATGACTTGTAATGGAAGCCAAATACCTCCTTCTCTCTCCACTGTGTCGCAAAATGCCTCGATGCAGGCTTTGGTGATAGTGCTTTGATCAAGGCCAGTGCTCCTGCAAGCACTGTCGAGTCGAAGCAGTAGCGCCTCCGGCATCCTCGTTGTGATCTGAGGGTATTTGCGTTTTTGTCCCATGAGCCTCTTCTCGTTCAAATTGTAAAAAACTGCAAGTCCATAAAATAAATTGCATTGCCTTGCATTTTTTCCTTGCGATGAATTGCATGGCAATGCAGTTTGCTTTTCATGAATTCAAAAACAGGATTCCCGCTCAAAGGGAAGAGGAGCAAAGCACCGGTAATCAAGAGAGGGGTTGGATCAATTCAATTCGGCCCGGAGATTGCCGCTCGGATGGAAAAGCTTTCCAGCGTTCTTCCATCGGTGGAAACTCACCTCAGAGAGGTTATGCTCTCGGCATACCTCCGCGATGCTCTCACCGGCATCCGCCTGTCTCAGAATACGGATTTTCTCTTCTGTCGTGTACTTCTTGCCTTTCATGTCTTTGGGTTGG
>CAIJRY010000212.1 GCA_903823215.1 uncultured Spartobacteria bacterium | reverse complement strand
TTGCGGGCAAAAAAGTAATTGAAATCAATCAACTTCGGATCGCCGTCAATCACATGATTGGGCTTTTGTTCAAACGGAAGTCTGATCGTCAGCCCGAAACTATTCTCCGCTCCTGCCCCCTGTTGCGCAGCTCCCATGATGCCGTCACCAGCACCGGTGATGATCATGAAGTTTTCTGCAACGATGCGGCGGGCAAATTCCCGTGCCAGTTGGAAATCAGGATCATCGGCACGGGTACGGGCCGAACCAAAGACCGCCACTTTACGAATTCCGGGATATTTATCAAAAACGGAGGCGGCATTCCTGATCTCACGCATCGAGCGACTGAGGAGCTTCAGATCGGCAAGTGATGCGTGGTCACGACCGAGTTGCAGTGCCGTCTCGATCATATCGGCAAGAAAGTCCGCCGACCTCCCCGACGCAACGCCACCGACGAGGTCCTTGATTGTTTGGGAAGTAAGCTCTGTTGTTTCCGGAAAAGCCATAAAGTCGGTTAACGGCGAGCCAGTCGGCTGAAAAGCCAGATGCCAAGCCCCGTAAAAAAGAGATTGGGTAGCCAGATCAGGATAACTGGGAAAGCATTGGCATTATTCCTGAATGTGTCAGCCACAATGATAAAGAAAAAGTATCCGAACGCGATCACGAGGCTCAGGGCAAATCCAACGGATGTCTCCTTACGGTGTGCGGTGATTCCAAGAGGGACAGCAATCAGGGCAAAGGAGAGTGCTGCCAGCGAAAGCGAGAAACGCTTGCTGATCTCTACCTGGAAGGCGAGCCGTCTCGGACAATCGGGCTTGGCAAGTTCCACAAAGAGTTCTTGAAGCGTGTGTGAACTGAGAGGTTTTTCCCTTTTCTTTTGGTCAAAAAGTTTCTGTAGCGACATGGGAAATACTCCCTCCCTCATAGTGATGCCCTGACGGATCATGTCAACTTGGTCAGGCTGGCGATGATCGCGTTGCTCAAAATGGGCATCCTGCACCTTGAGAAGCAGCCGGTTGTGTTGCATATCCGATGTGAGTGTGCCGGTCTTGGCAAAAACCACTTTGGAGGGAATTCCCTTCTCATCGATTTCAAAAACAATCAGGTTTTTCATCAGATCACCCTCTCTGGAACCAACATAGATACGTCGATCCGGAAACTGATCCACCACCTCGTCGGCCTGAAACATGGCGGTGGGATTACTTGTGGCGATCCGATAGAGGGATGTCAGCATTGCGTACTGGGCCTTGGGGGCGACTTCCGTGTTGATCCAAAAGCAGACTCCGACAAGAAACAGGGCAATGCCGAGCACAGGATAAAAAACCCTTGTGAAACTCACTCCATTGGAGCGCAGGGCGATGATCTCATTATCTGCAGAAAGCCTTCCAAAGACCAGGAGAACCGCAGTGAGAAATCCCCACGGAATGGTGAAAGTCATCGAGAAAGGGAGCACGAAGGCTATAAATGAAAGCACTGTCTCCAAGGGGACATTATGGTTGATCAGGAGATCCAGCATCTCCTTGAAAACATTGCCCAGAACCAGAACCAGACTCAGTAGGGCCACACCCATTAGCGTGGCCACACTCAGAGCAGTGAGGAGATAGCGGTCGAGGATCTTCAAAATAGGAAAGAATAACGGGGAAAAGTCGACCATCTTGCCTTGCCCATTCTCTGAATGCAAGATCAGTGCCATTGCGGTTGAACCATCGCACTTGACTCGCTAGAGTCCCCGCATGGCACTCCCCAATTCTTCCACACGACTTCCAATCCTGAACATTTTGCTCTGGGGCAATACTGTCGCCCTCTCCTGGGTATGGGGATTGGGGCTTTTCTTCTCGGTGCAGTTCACGGTTGAATTTGGCCTCACCGGATTGCTGACCTTTCTGATTCCAAACTGTCTGGGACTCTTTCTCTTCGGAGCCGTTTGCGATGTCATCGCCAAACGCCATCCGGGCTCGGAGTCTCTGGCTGCGTTCTTCAACAACTGGTCGCGACCATTTCGTCTGGTGTTCTTCCTCTACCAGCTCATTGCCATCTCCCTGACGATTTTTGCCCTGATACGCTATGCTTGGCAGCCACTTGGACTCCGCCCCGACTCCCTTTATCTTCCCCTCACGGCACTGATCATCCTGGCAGCTAGCATTCTCTTCGGAGAGGAATTCTCCATACGCAGGATCAAATACAGCCATGCAGCCTTTCTTGCCCTGATTGTCTGTTGTGCGGCGATCATCATCGCGGAACTTGGTTCCCCTTATCTTCGGGGCATTGAGCGCCCGAGTCTTCGCCCCACGCACGACTGGAACTTCTGGGGCTATGTCATCCCGATCTGCATCGGCTTTCTGGTCGGCCCCTGGCTTGATCTTCAGCAGTGGCAGCGAGCGATTCAAATGCGCCGGGAGAACACCTCCATCACCGCCTCCTATGCTGTCGGATCGCTCCTCTTCGGAGCGATTCTGCTCTTTCACGGCATCCTTGCCCTCTGGGCCATGGAGGGAGGTGGCTCATCCTACATCAAGATCGGACTCGCAGACTATCCCTACGCAGAGTCACTACTCACGAGAGTATTCAGCGCACCTCCCACCAATGCCTGGCTACTTGGTGCATATCTGACATTCCTGAGCGCATGCATCCTGACGACTCTTGACAGCGGTTACATCGCCCTGCGGTGGTTTCTCCAGAGCAATGCCAGCAAGAGCAAGCATCCTATCTTTTCCCTCATTCCCGAACGCCTCGTCTCCTCGCCCATTCCTCCATTCATGCTTTGTGCGTTGATTGCTGTGACGGGAGCCGCCATCGGAATCGAGTTGGAATACTTCATGATTTTCTTCGCAACTTTCTTTGTCGGTTATTCCGTGTTGGCAATCGGCCGGGCCTTCATGAACGGTCCGGTGAATGTCATCCCGCAGGTGAAGATGTTCTGCATCGGCTCGCTAGCTGTTGTGATCTTCGCCTATGGTTACTTCCTGCATCAGCCTGTCTTCCAGATACTGGCTTCCCTCCTTCCTCTTGGTTATGTGTTCTGGCTCCTCTTCAAGCCCCTTGCCGAAGATTTCACCACGGGGGGGGAGGAACTCGAACAACCGGCAGTGGCTTCGGTCATACCACTGACACCTGTCGGCACAGTCCTGACTACAGTTCCAACAGGCACACATGACATCGGTGGACATTTCGAGGAGAAGTGGTTTGTCCATACCTTCATCGCCACTTATGCGGATACCAACTCCGTGGGAAATGTCTATTTCGGCATGTATGCCATGTGGGTCGGTAAGACGCGCGAACTCTTCTTCAACCGCCTGATGCCCAAGTTCAACCTCAAGGAAACACCATTCTATATCCTGACCCGTTCCTTCGAGCACAAGTTCGTGCGAGAGACTCGGGAGTTTGAAACTGTGAGCGTCAAGATTCGCATCGCTGGGCACAATCGTAAGTTTGCAACTTTGGAGCACGAGATCTACGACTCGTCGGGAGCACTCTTGGGGAAAGGCAATCAGAGCCTCCTCTTTGTCTCATCAACGGACTATAAGATGCTGGACATACCCAACGATGTCATGACGGCATTCCTTGCCTATTCATAACCGGAGATGATCTCGTACGGCAGAGCCAGCGCAGTCATGGGCGGAGGGACTCTGTGCCTGATGCTCTGCCTCGCATTATCCGCCTGTTCCAAAAAGCAGCCTCAACAGACCGCCCAG
>CAIJRY010000211.1 GCA_903823215.1 uncultured Spartobacteria bacterium | reverse complement strand
GCGCTCTTCCAATTTACAGAAACATTTTTACACTCCCTTGTTTTTGTCAAACTCAAGAATAACTCGTTCAAGCATCGAACTAAACCTTGAGTAGAACTCTTTACATGCCAACTGCCAATAAACCTAATTTAAGCAAGACATTTTTCCCGAACACTCCTCTTCTCACAACCTCCTCAAGACCGTATCCCGCAGGAACTTGGCGTCGTCATGCCCCAAGTGGTCGAGGTTATAATGAAGACCCCTACTCTCTCTACGGCTCTGGGCACAATCAACGATCAGTGCGGCAGTGGTTGCCAGATTGCGAAGTTCCAGTAAGTCGGCGGTGATTTTGAAATTCCAGTAGAATTCCTGAATCTCGGTTTGCAGATTGCGCAGCCGATGGGCCGCCCGCTGGAGGCGCTTATCCGTACGGACAATGCCGACATAGTCCCACATCAGGCGACGGATCTCATCCCAGTTGTGATAGATCACGACCAGTTCATCGAGATCCTGCACCTTGCCGGGACGCCACTCGGGAAGATCGATCTCGATTTCCTGACGATGATGATTGCGACTCGCCTTGACCTCAGCACGGTGGGCAATGACGAGGGCTTCAAGCAAGGAGTTGCTCGCTAGGCGATTTGCCCCGTGGAGTCCGGTGCAGGCGGCTTCCCCCACGGCATAGAGTCCACGAAGGGTGGTCTCTCCATTGAGGTCGGTCTTGACCCCGCCACATTGGTAATGCGCGGCTGGCACGACGGGAATCGGCTTGCGGGTGATGTCGATGCCCAGACCACGGCAGGTCTCGTAGATGGTTGGGAAACGTTCCCTGATAAAGTCAGCAGGTTTATGTGAAATATCCAGATAGACACACGGCTTGCCCGTGCGCTTCATCTCCGCATCGATGGCTCGCGCCACGATGTCCCGGGGGGCGAGTTCCAGCCTCTTGTCATACTTCTCCATGAAACGATGCCCCTTGTCATCGGTCAGGACTCCCCCTTCACCGCGTACCGCCTCCGTGATAAGAAATGATTTTGCCTTCGGATGATAGAGACAGGTCGGATGAAACTGCATGAACTCCATGTTCGAGATCGCCGCGCCTGCACGCCACGCCATCGCCACTCCGTCACCCGTAGCAATGTCGGGATTGGTGGTGTAGAGATAGACGCGACCGCATCCCCCCGTGGCCAGCACCGTCACATCGGTGCGGAGAGTCTCCACTTCGCCACTTGCCTCATTGAGTACATAGAGTCCGACACAGCTGTCCTGCATCGCATAGCCGAGCTTCCCCGTCGTGATGAGATCGACCGCCATGTGATTTTCCATGACCGAGATGTTGGGATGGGCGGCGATGGCGGCCAGCAGGGTCTTCTCAATCTCAAATCCCGTTGCATCCTTCGCATGGAGAATCCTACGCTTGGAGTGCCCTCCTTCGCGTCCGAGATCCGGCTCACGGATTCCCTCGGGAGTCGTTCGTTCATCAAAATTCATCCCGAGTCCGACCAGTTCGGCAATGCGTTCCGGCCCTTCGGTCACAATCGCCCTGACAACATCCTCGTCACAGAGACCGTCCCCGGCAACCCGCGTGTCGCGAACATGCAAGGCGATGGAGTCCTCATTGCTTGTCACGCAGGCGATGCCTCCCTGTGCCCAGGCGGTGTTGGAATCAGCCCTTGATTTCTTGGTCACGATGGCAACCCTCCCCTTCTCCGCAGCCTTGAGGGCATACGACAGTCCTGCAATCCCGCTTCCGACGACGATATAATCAAAGGTTTTCATTTGGAAACTCCAGATAGGGTCACATTATCGATCAACCTCACGCCACCAAGTTTCACCGCCACCAAAGCTCGGGCCTTGACAGCCCGTCCAAACTTTTTCAAGGGCTCCAAGGTTTCAGCATCCACGATTGCGGCGTAATCAACCACGGCTCCGGGAATGGCAGCGAGATCCTTGAGCAATCCTCGACGGAGTCCGGCCATAGATATTTCCCCTGCCTCTGCTTCCATCACAGTCGCAATCAACGCGGCATGGATGCGGGAGGCAAGAGCGCGGGTTTCAGGAGTGAGATAGTGATTGCGTGAACTCAGAGCCAGACCATCCGCTTCACGCACAGTCGGATGAGCGATGATTTTAACCGGCATTTTCAGATCCCTCACCATCCGGCGGATGACGGCCAGTTGCTGCCAGTCCTTCTCCCCAAAAACGGCAATCGTGGGACGCACTATTTGAAAGAGCATCGTCACGACGGTGCAGACGCCTGCAAAATGACCCGGTCTGGAAGCCCCGCAGAGTCCGGCAGATAAAATGGATTCATTCACGACGACCGAGGCATCGGCGGCATACATCTCCGACGGGGTCGGATGGAAGAGCAGATCGACCCCCTCCCGATGGCAGATCTTCCGATCCTGACTAAAGGGGCGTGGGTATTTTGAAAGATCTTCCCTGGGGCCGAACTGCGTGGGATTCACAAAGATGGAAACGACCACGCTCCCCTTGCTTCCTGCGAGACGGCGCGCCCGGCGTATGAGTGCCGAGTGCCCCTTGTGAAGTGCTCCCATGGTGGGAACGAAAACGACCGAGCCTTTCTTGGCTGCCCTCAGGCACCAGAGGCTGGCAGGGCCAATCCTCGATACCGTTTTCACCGTGCCGTTTTACTTTGCAGGAGAGGCTGCCGGAACCGGGGCCTTCATCAGCTGCTTCTGAATCGAGGTCGGTCCAGCCGAGGTCTTCACATGAAGAACCGAAATCGTCAGCGTCAGGAGGAAGAACAATCCGCCAAGCCACACGGTGAATTTTGTAAGGACCGTGGTGGTCTGGGCACCAAAGAGATTGTCGGTGAGTCCTCCACCAAAGGCGGCACCGAGTCCCTCGCTCTTGGGACGCTGCATGAGAATGGTTAGGATCATCAGGAGGCAGATGATCACCAGCATGAAGATAAGGATAGGCATGAGGAGCCACATAGCCCTCCAATACACCCCAGAGATTTACCCGTGTAAAGAAAGCACTGCAAAAAAAATCAGCACTTCCCTTGACCTTGACCAAGAACTAGAACCACAATCAACCCCTTCAACCAAAAACAGAATGGCCCGCACATCCAAGACCCCATCCAAGCCTTCACTCAAGCTTCCTGCCAAAGCAGGGAAATCGACCAAGGAACACGCGTCAAAGTCAGCCTCTCCCAAACCCACACCCAATCAGGAGAATCAGGAATTCAAAGATGTTCGCTCCCTGATCGAGCTGATGAAGAAGAATGGTCTGGCCGTTTTCAAATTTGAGCAGGGTGACTTCAAAATCACCTTAAAAACTCCGGCAGGTGCTGCCGGTGGGACTACGGTTCTCCACGGGGCAGCCCCCGCCCCCGCAGCGGTACCTCCTCAGGCAGTTAAGGCCACCTCTGACACAACAACGCCGTCAGAGCCGGTGAAAAGCAACTATCTGGAGATTAAGTCACCCATGGTCGGCACCTTCTACACAACACCTTCACCCGATGCCCCTCCCTTTGTTGAAGTGGGAAAGACCATCAATGCCGAAACTGTTGTCTGCATCATTGAGGCCATGAAAGTCATGAACGAAATCAAGGCAGAGATCGCCGGTAAGGTTGTCGAAGTCGTGGCGGAAAACGGGAAGCCGGTTCAGTTCGGAGAAGTTCTCTTCCGGGTCAGCTAACGCAACCGGATCAAAGAACCCATGTTCAAAAAAGTCCTTATCGCCAATCGCGGGGAGATCGCCCTGCGTATCATTCGTGCCTGCAAGGAACTGGGCATCGGCACTGTTGCCGTCTATTCCGAGCCTGATATTCACTCCCTCCATGTTCAACTGGCCGACGAGGCCATTTGTATCGGGCCTGCGGCAGGCAGCGAAAGTTACCTTAAAATCGACCGCATCATGAGCGCGGCGGAGATCTCCGATGTGGATGCGATCCACCCGGGTTATGGGTTTCTGGCGGAAAATGCACATTTTGCAGAAGTCTGCGCCTCGGCCAATATCGAGTTCATCGGGCCCTCGGTGGAATCAATCAAACTGATGGGCGATAAGAACAGCGCCAGAGAATGTGCCCGCAAGGCAGGGGTGCCCATCTCACCCGGCAGTGACGGAGTCGTCGAGAGCGAAGCGGAAGCCGTCAAGACTGCTAAAAAAATAGGATACCCCGTGATGATCAAGGCCGTTGCGGGTGGCGGCGGTCGCGGAATGCGCATGGCCCACAATCTGGAGACCCTCGTGTCGGGCTATCACAGCGCCCGAATGGAAGCTGAGAAGGCCTTTGGTAATCCCGATGTCTATATTGAAAAATTGATCGTCAACCCTCACCACATCGAATTTCAGGTCTTCGGTGACAAGCATGGCAAGATCGTGCATCTGGGAGAGCGCGACTGCTCCCTCCAGCGACGCAACCAGAAAATCTTGGAAGAATGCCCCTCCCCTCTCATGACCGAGAGCCTGCGCAAACGGATGGGAGCGGCCTCGATCCGCCTCTGTGAGACAGTGGGATACTACAATGCCGGAACGATCGAGTATCTCGTCGATGACGATCTCAACTTTTACTTCATGGAGATGAACACCCGTATCCAGGTGGAGCATCCCGTTACTGAAGAGGTCTATGGCTGCGATCTCGTCAAACAGCAGATCCAGGTCGCTGCCGGGGAGCATCTCTCCGATCACATAGTCAATGCCAAACCCCGTCTCCACTCCATCGAGTGCCGGATCAATGCTGAGGATCCTGAGAAAAATTTCATGCCATGCGCCGGAAGGATCGAGGCCTACTATGCGCCTGGAGGTCGTGGGATTCGCATTGATTCCCATGCCTATGCAGGCTATCCGATTCCTCCAAACTACGACTCGATGATCTCCAAAATGATCGCCACCGCATCAACCAGGAAAGCCGCGATCGCACGGATGACCCGGGCCTTGGGTGAATATCAGGTAGTTGGGATCAAGACAACCATTCCTCTCCATCGTGCAATCATGCAAAACGTTGACTTTCAGAAGGGCAAGTATCATACCGGCTTTCTTGAAGAGTTCCTGAAAAACGGTGTTCCCGTTGTCAAGGAATAGAGATTCTCGTGGTGACGAGGGAGGGCAAAACCTGGATCAATTTCCCATGAAGCCCCTCTCTCAATGCCTCCTGTATGGGATTCTGGACACAGGCTATCTCGGGATCGGGCAGCTTGTTCCCACGCTGCACTCCCTAATTCAAGGGGGAATCGATGTGGTGCAGTTCCGGGCAAAGAAAACCGTGCCTGGGGAAATTTTGACCATCGCCAGGGAATTAGCCCCCATCTGCAGGGCTGCGGGAGTCGCTTTAATCCTCAACGATCATCCTGAACTTGTGCAACAGTGCGGAGCCGACGGTGCCCATGTCGGTCAGGAAGATTATTCCGTGGCCGAGGCCCGCAAGCTTGCTGGTTCGGGGGCCATCATTGGCAAATCGACGCATTCCTTGGCACAGGCCGTTGCTTCTGCTGCGGAAGCACCCGATTACATAGGATTTGGTCCTCTCTTTGCCACACCGACAAAACCGGACTACACCCCGATCGGAACGGAACAGATACTCTCTGTTCATGAGGCCCTTGATCTTCCGATTTTTTGTATCGGAGGGATTAAGCTTTCCAATCTTCAGGAAGTCATCAGTTCGGGAGCACGACGCGTAGTGATCGTTTCCGATCTGCTTCAGGCTTTGGATCCACAGACTCAGACGGCCGCCTGCAAGGCACTGCTGGAACCATAAAGAATCTGTTTGTGAAGGACGGGGATTCACACGGTTCTTCCAAGAGAAGACTATTAGATTTCCTTCTCGGCATTCAGCAGGAGTGTGAAGGAGTGATTCCCTTCGAGCGATACATGAGGGAGGCGCTTTATCATCCCGTTCACGGTTACTATTCCAGACACATCGAGACGGTGGGAGTGGGAGGTGATTTTTCGACCAGTTCCACGCTTGATTCAAATCTTGGGGCTGCTCTGGCAGCTTGGATCACCAAACGGGCACATGAGTCGGGCTGGGAGCGCATTCCTGTCGTTGAAATCGGTGCCGGTAGCGGTCAATTGGCACGATTGATTCTGCGTCATCTGGATTGGAAAGTACGCGGACGGACTGACTACATGATCCTTGAGAAATCACCTGTGCTTGAGAAGGAGCAGAGAAGGCGTCTGCGCTGGCGAAGCATCCGATGGGTCAGATCCCTACCGAAGGCACTGACCCTCAGCTCTGGACGCGCACTCATTTTCAGCAATGAACTGGTTGATGCCTTTCCCTGCAAATTATTTCAGAAAGCCGGAGAGTCGTGGCAAGAGCTCGGGGTATCCATCAGCGAAGAGGTTGGACTGATGGAAAAAGCCATCTCAACCATTACTTATGATCCTTGGTTCTCACAGTTTGGCACTCTTCCGCAGGGACAAAGGGTTGAACGAGCCGACTCTTACCGGGAATGGATCAGTGGCTGGTATTCCCATTGGCATGAGGGTGCCATGCTCACGATCGACTATGGGGATACTGCTGAAAAACTGTATGATCGAAGGCCTAATGGATCACTTCGTGCCTACTGGCAACAGCAGAGACTCACAGGGGCCAATCTTTTTGCCCGATTTGGAAAACAGGATCTCACTGCAGATGTGAACTTTAGCGATCTCATCCGATGGGGAGAGCAACTGGGATGGAAAACCTTCCATTTTCAGACTCAATGCGACTTTATCGAGTCTTGGATTCCTAAAAAAAAATTACAGGCAGGTCTTCCAGATGAAGCAGGAGATGCCTTCAAGGTACTGGAGCAACACCCTTATACTTATAGGTTCACAGAGGATCAGTGACTGCTGCCTGAGGGAGATAGAGGACTTGAACCAGCCTGACTCGCCCCACTGAAAGCCAATGGAATAGCAACCTGGGGAAGATCCTTGAGAGTGAAACTTAACAAGGCCCCATATTGATTCTGTGCTGCTTGAGTTCCGGAAGCCTGATTACTACGGACTTCCGCACCGAAAGAAACGATCCAGCTGGAGAGATCCCTGTGGATCAGATAACGCTGATAGATCAGAGAATTGTTCTGACCCTGAGTCCCTTGGGGAGGCTGGGTATTGTAGATTTCCGAGGCACTGAAAGACCAGTGATCATTGGCCCGCCAATAAAAGGAGAAGGGATATTGATTGTTGTTGGCGGTACCGTTGTAGTTGTTGATGTATCGGGTTCCGAAACTCATGCTGAACGAGCGAATGGGCATAATAGTAAAGTCAGTGTTGAACTCAGTAAATCCCTGACTCACAAGCGGGGTCTGCGCCCCCATTTGGAAATTAAACCAGCTAACCGGACTGAAGTTCATCCGGTTATTAAGATTGGAAACTGGTCCGTTGATGTAGGGATTGACACCGTTCACATCAGCGAATGTATCTAGGTAGAACCAATCGTAGGTATCTCCATCACGACGGGTTTGAAGTCGGTTGCGAAAACCAAGCCGCCAGATAGCCCAACTGTCAATGGCATCCACGGCGGCAAACTGGGATAGGTCGAGTGGTTCAAGTTGGGTGGAACTTGGCTGAAACCCTGATCTTGTGGGAGCGAGGGGATTGTTTGGAAGAAGGCGATCGAACTGAAGAACCCTTTCAACATTAGGACCACCCGCATAGACCCCCGAAAGGATGCTATAAGGTTGAAAAATATGCCGCAATCCATCAAGTCCGAGCAGTCGTGACTGAATCGACTCAAAACTACGGGAAAGCTTGAAGGAGTTTTCCAGACTGGCATTGAAAATGGCTCGGGATGTCACCCCTGTTTTATAAAAAGTATTTCCGGCAGGAAGTCCTGTTGAAGGGTTCGTATATAGTCCGTTGGGACTTGTTGAAGCATAGGGAAACGGATCGATCTGGCCGTTGGCCCCCTGAAAGTATCCCCCCTGACTGTAGAATGTTCCACGCATTCCTACTTTAGGGACAGTGGAGAGCCATCCCCATAAGGTTTGCGGTGCGCTGACTTGACCAAAAGAATCAAATCGAGTGGTACCGTAATCCTGACCGTAGGAATCATTGGCAAAATTACGGTTAAGCTGTCCCAAGGAAGTGGTACCGTCGTAATAGACGGGCAGACCGAAAATGGGCTCCTGTTTAAAATCCAAAGAAAGTTCGGGCTTTCTTTCGGTTGTCTCCTGAAAATTGTTCATCTGCCAGCGGGTCACTAAGGCGAGACTGTACACATCATCCAGCTTGGTCACGGTGATGTTGTTGTCCGGTTGCGGGTTGGACTGATTCTCCGTGGGATAAAAATCCTGCATGAAGTCGCGATCACTCAGTTTCGTCATATCAAATGTCGCATAGATATCGTCCGTCAAATAGAGTTTCTGTTGATAACCGACGCGATACCGGGTGTATTTTCCGGTCTCCGGAAGTTCACCTGGGCCTCCGACCTTCTGCGATGATTTCTGGTCAAAAGCGACATAGGAAACAAATTTTCCCACATTACGGTCGTTTTTACCGAATTTCATGTTGGCATCAAATCCAGCCGCATAGCCGCGCAACGATCTGAGATCCTGACGAATTGTTGCAAGGAAACTGTCCCCCGTTCCCAAAGGAAAAGTATAGGATGTGAGAAGGTATCCACCCCAGTTGGAATCATAACCGGGAGAAATCTGGAACCCATTGTGACTCAGGCTCGAATAGGCATAGGGAAGCCAGAAGATGGGAATTTTACCAACATAGAGGGTGGAGTTAAGCAGGACCACCCGGTCATTGGGATAGAGACGGATAGTGTGCGCATGCACATGCCAGTCTGGCATGGAAGAATCCGATGTTGTGAGATCGGAATCGCGGAGGCGAAACTCCTTGGTTCCAAAGCCTCTGGCTGACAGCGAAGAAAATTTCATGGGGCCATGACTGCCGTCAAATTCGAGAGCCCTCATCTGCTTTGTCTCGAGATTGTAGAAGGCTCTCTGGCCATTGAACAGAGATTCACCGCTATAAATTCTCACATTCCCCAGGAGCAGAACATCACGGGTGTCAGGATTGTATTCCGCATGGTCGGAATAGATCGCCGTACCGTTGTAGTGAATCTGCACATTGTTGTCCGCAACCGCCACCCCATTCTCAAATCGGGTGTCGCCGTCAGCCGTGATCTCGACGGGCTTGTCTCCGAAACTCCCAAACTGGGCACGAAGGGACACGGACAGACAAAACAGAAGTGCAGGTATTAAAAATCGACGCATGACAGCAGAACTCACAAGGCTAGGCCCCCCCCCTCTTCGTTCAAGGAGAAAATCCGGAAAGCAATCGGAAACTCCATGCGTTCACCCGGAATGAATGAAAGGGGCGACTCTTCGTTGATGCCATCGCGCCTTGAACTAGGGAAACGCTGATTTAATCGCATAGAGACCGTTGCGGCAAGAAGGGGTCGCCGACAAGGCGGCTTCGCGCGAGCATCCCCTCAGTGGGCTGTAAACGCGAAGCCTACGCAGTCTCCGACCTTTTATCGCCATAACCCGAAGGGCTAGAGTCAGTTGTCGATTTTTGTGGCTTTGCTCGCTCGGGCGAGACCGCTGCGGGTATCGCCCAGTACTCGCGCCTTCAAAAATCAGCAACTGATTCCCAGCGGTCTTCATCGGATTAAATCAGCGCTTCCCTTGAGAAAAAACTGGGGGAGCGTCCGACAGCGGGTGTTCAGACAGAATCTACGAAGCGACTCTGTTGGCCTGAGCCAAATGACGGATGTCCTGCGCATGCACTGCAAAGACGATATCTTCCGCTATGTTAGAGCAATGATCACCAATCCGTTCCAAACAACGACTGATGAAAATCAGATTCAGGTAGCCCGGAAGATTTTTTGCGTCATCCTGCATCTTGTTGACAAGGGTCTCCGTTAACTCCCTGTTGAGACGGTCAAGCTCCTTGTCTCTGGGCTTGATTCTCTTGGCTAGTTCAGCGTTCCTTTCGGCAAAAGCCCTGACCGCATCATCAAACATCTCAAAGGAGAATTTGATCATTTCATCCAGAAGATGCAGTTCGGGCAACTCAGGATGCTCGTTCAGCTTACGGGCTCTGCGGGCTATATTTACCGCCTGATCGGCCACCCTCTCGATATTGGCACCTATCTTGATTGATGAAATCACCTCGCGAAGATCCGAAGCCACAGGTTGGAAGCGGCTCATCACCTCGATTCCCTCACGATCTATCTGCATCTCAAGCAGGTCAATCTCCTCATCATCGGCAATGCTGTTATTGCACCAGTCATCATCCCTCTCAAACAACCCCTTGATGGCATTTTCCAGATTGAGTCGCGTCAGGCTGGAAATTCTAAGGACACTATTGCGTAGCTGATCAAGCTCAGCGGTAAAACTGGTCAAAGTATGGGGGCGGGAAGGTTCTGCGTGCATGATAAAGAAGGGTTAGGAATCAACCAAATCGACCGGTGATGTATTCCTCAGTCTGTTTCTGGGAGGGGTTGGTGAATATTTTTTTTGTGTCATCAAACTCAACAAGGTTTCCCAGATAGAAAAAAGCCGTTAATTCCGAAACCCTGCTTGCCTGCTGCATGTTGTGGGTGACAATCACAATGGTGAAATCCTTCTTCAATTCAACAATAAGTTCCTCCACTTTGGCTGTGGCGATGGGATCAAGTGCGGAACATGGCTCGTCCATGAGAAGAATCTCCGGGCGACTGGCCACGGCCCGCGCGATGCAAAGACGCTGCATCTGACCGCCGGAGAGACCCAAAGCGCTGTCATGGAGGCGATCCTTTGCCTCCTCCCAGAGCGCGGCGGATCGAAGACAGCGTTCCACTGTCTCATCAAGTACGGAGCGATCTTTCTGCCCCGCAATTCTCAGGGGATAAACAATGTTCTCGTAAATCGACATGGGAAAGGGATTCGATTTTTGAAAGACCATTCCGATACGACGCCTCAGGGCAATGATCTCTACCGAAGGATCATAAATACTGGTGCCGTGAATGGTAATATCCCCTTCGTGACGAACTCCGGGGATGAGTTCATTCATGCGGTTGAAATTTCTGAGCAGAGTTGATTTACCGCAACCGGAAGGTCCGATAAAAGCGGTCACCTGCCTCGACGGAATATCCAGAGTAATACCGTGCAGTGCCCGCTTCTTGCCGTAGAAGAATTTGAAGTCCTTTACCTGGATAAAATTGGACTCACCAGGAACAAAATCGTCGGTAAGCGGAAGTGGTAGTATGTTTTCAGCTGGTATCATAACTGCATTCTTTCGCTGGAGTGAGTATCTATGATTGGGAAAATGGATGAGGTTCGGATTATTGATGTTTTGGTCTGAAAATCACCTGTGCAATAACATTTGTCACCGTCACCAAAGTGACCAGAACCAAGGAAGCAGTCCAAGCCATCGCCACATGATGGGAATATGGCAATGAGGCAAAGTTAAAGATAAGCACGGAGAGTGAAGCAGTCGGCTCCATCAGGGAATGAATCCAGTTGTAGCTGAAGAGAGCCGTGAAGAGAACCGGGGCTGTCTCCCCAGAAGCCCTTGCGACCGCAAGCATGATGCCAGTCATCATGGCGGAAGATGCCTCTGGCAAAACAATTCTCCAGATCGTCTGAAACGGAGTGGCGCCGACTCCGAAGGAAGCCTCCCGGTAGGCATAGGGCACCCCCATCAGAGCCTGTTCTGCCGTGAGCAAGATCGTGGGAAGAATAAGAATGGAAAGCGCAATGCCTCCCGCAAGGGCAGAAAACTTATGCGTTGTCATGACGATTGCTGCAAAAGCGAAAACACCGCAGATAATCGATGGAATCCCTGTCAGCAATTTAGCCACAAATCGCACTGCCGAGGCCAGTTTGGAAACAGGGGCATATTCGTTGACATAGACCGCAGCAAAGATCCCTAGCGGAACAGAGAAAACCAAGGAAATGCCCACCATGGCAAAAGTGCCAACGACAGCATTTCCAAAACCGCCCCCATCCTGGCCGGGGGCGGGAGGAAGCTGAGTAAAGAGATTTGGCCCCAGCAAAGGCACTCCCTTCTGAAGCAAGAGAATGATGATCGAGAGAAGGGGTATCAACGTCAGCAAAGAGAGAAAGATGCAGAGCCCTGTCAAAAATTTATTTCTTAGAAGCCGCAGGATCGAAGTCTGTCTGCCTGCTCCCGAGAAAAAATTTGGAGTGAGAGGCGCGGTACTTTTCATCGGAGTCCTGCGGTTGCTTTCTGGGTCTGTCGAAGGATGGCCTCTCCAACCATATTAACCACAAGCGTCATGAGCACCAAGAGAGCCGCTGCATACATCAGGGCATTGACCTGAATTCCATCTGCCTCTGCAAACTGATTGGCAAGAAGGGCAGAAAGCGTGTTGGATGGCGCGAGGAACGACCATGAGAGTCGTTGACTGTTTCCGATCAGCATGGCCACAGCCATCGTCTCTCCCATGGCTCTGCCAAAAGCCAAGATACTTGAAGCCACGATACCGGAAGCAGCAGTCGGTAAAATTACGCCCAGGATACTCTCCCAACGCGTGGCACCGAGCGCATAAGAGGCTTCCCTCAATGTTTTGGGAACGGCCACAAGAGCTGATCTCGAAATCGCCGTAATCGTAGGTAGCACCATCAGGGCCAGAACAAGACTCGCAGTCAGTAGGCTATTGCCATAAGCGGGTCCTTGAAAAAAGGGTAGAAAGCCAAGCTTATCAGCAAGAACTCCGCCATATTTCTGAACAAGCGGCACCACAACAAAGATACCCCAGAGTCCATAAACCACGCTGGGAATTGCCGCGAGGAGTTCAATGACAAAACGAATCGTCTGACGGATCGCCACAGGAAGAAAATCCTCGCTCAGGAACAGTGCTATGGCTAACCCCAGCGGCAGGGCGAGAGCCAAGGCAATCAGACTGCTTGCGGCGGTTCCAATGAGAACAGGAAGAACCCCGAAGATTTCCCGATTCGGACTCCATTGCACGCCGGTAATGAATCCCAATCCGAATTTTTGAATTGCCGGCCATGCCTTTATAAGGATTTCTCCAAGAATGAAGGCAAGCAGGAGAACTGTCACAATCGAAGCCAGCCAACAGATCCCCCTAAAAAAATCTGTCCGTGGACGGTATTCCCGCGTGATCGGACTCCCCGATCCAACAGGAATAAGATTCTCGCCCACGGTCGATTTTTTCGATTAGTAGCTTAAAAAGCTCCTACTTGACGGACTCCAGAGCCGCCAGCACTTTCGTCACCACGGAATCAGGGAGAGTAATATAACCGAGTTCGGGAGCCACACTCTGACCGGTGGTGAGACCGTATTTGACAAAAGCCTTTACTGCGGCTGCCTTGTCTGCGGAGGGATAGGCCTTCTTCACTAGCAACCAGGTAAAGGTGGCAATCGGATAATCTTGGGCCCCTTCGGGGTCGGTAATGAAAGCCCTGAAATTCTCGGGAAGATTCACGGAAGCAAGCGTGGCTGCTCCGCTCTCAATGGTAGGAACGATGAAATTTCCCGACTTGTTTTGGAGGCTAGCCATGGCCATAGCGTTGTGAACGGCATAGCCAAATTCCACATAACCTAGCGCTCCGGGTGTCTGCTTGATCAGGGCTGTGACCCCATCATTTCCCTTACCGGCGACTCCGACGGGCCATTGCACGGATTTACCGCTGCCCACTTTGGTTTTGAAATCCGCACTGACGGCATCAAGATGCGCGGTGAAGACCGCCGTGGTACCGCTGCCATCGGAACGAGCCACCACAGTGACAGGCAAATCAGGAAGCTTCAGCTCTGGGTTATTCTTGGCAATGAGAGGATCATTCCAGGATTTCACCGTGCCAAGCAGGATTCCGATGTAAGCATCACGGGAAAGCTTCAGTCCGCCCTGCACCCCGGGGACATTGTATGCCAGAACAATGGTGCCTGCCGTAGCGGGAAGCAGGAGCACATTACCTCCTGCCTTGGCGATCTCATCATCACTCATCGCCACATCGCTGGCACCGAAATCGGTAAGACCCGCAACAAAATCCTTCACCCCTGCGCCGCTTCCAACTCCCTGATAGTTGACTGTGGTATCCGGATTGGCCTTCTTGAAATCGGAAGCCCAACGTAGGTAAAGAGGTGCTGGAAAAGTTGCTCCAGATCCATTGATGGTGATTGCAGCGTTAAGCGATACTACAGAGGAAGCGAGGAATGCGGCAGCAGGAATAATACGCGTCAGAATTGTGGGTAGGGTCATGGTAGTTGGGTATGAAGACTCAATTCAGAGGAGGAAACGCTTTCTGTGCAACAGATTTCTTGTAACAATTTTGACATAATTGATTCGGGGGAAGAACTCTTGGAAATCTCATCAACGGCGGGTATTCCAATCATGAGACCCATACCGGTGATGAGCCAGTTCAAGGGCCTCTTGTTTCATCGATTGAGAGAGAATGGATTCCCTCACATTATTGCCGAGTGCGTTGGCTAAATGCTCATGGAGCAAGACTCCCTTCATGCCCCCGGTAATTTCCCCGCAACCCTGTAAACTTCCCTGGTAGAGCAAGGCTCCTTCGCTGCGGCGCTGTGCTCCTCCGAGAATCTTGTTTCCCTGCCACATGAGATCATCACGCGCAGGCGCACTGAAACAGGAAGGGCCCGTGAGAATCTCACGATCACCTGCAATAATAATCTCCATCTTGGCAAACCTGGAAATCGCTCCAGCAAGGGAATGGTGGAGAATTTTGTAGAAGTGTGCCGGAGAATACTGCCTGACGGTGACACCGCGTGGAACCATCAGGGAAAAAGTCAGGTCATCCCCATGCTCCACTATGCCTCCTCCCGTCCAGCGTCGGACAAGAGGTGATGATGGATGAGCAGACCTGACATCGGTATATTTTTGAAAATAACCGAACGAGACGCAAGGTGCTTCCCATCGGTAAATTCGCATTGTGGATCTGGAAACTTTTTTAAGCAGAATCTCGTCGAGCGCCATTTGCATCGGTCCGTCAAACGACTCGTCGGGCAGCAGCACTTCTAACTCTTCAAACATCGTCCATGAGCTTGCACATTCGGCGTAAAAACAGAATGGGATTTTTTATCACTTCATGCAGTTTTTCGGGAATAAGTCATCTAAACTCTGTTTGCGACTCCATGACTTCGCCTCGAAAAGAAACCTCTTCCGGGGCAAGTCCCGACTCAACGCGACTTTTCCTTCCCCATCCCTCACACGCTGCACTAGCATCATCTCATGGCATCGAATGAATCTGGCAAGGGAGGCTCTCATGAGAGCAACGCCTCCTTGGGTAAAAACCTCGGCAAAGGATTGGGGAAAGGGCTTGGCGCGTTGATCAATCCTCGTGTAGCGGCTCCATTGCCCTCCGAAGAACAGGGTGAAAGAATTCAGAATATCCCTCTTGATCAGATCATTCCGAGTCCTCTCCAACCACGCACTGAGTTTCCCGATGAACAACTGCGCGACCTCATCGACTCCATTCGCGAGAGGGGCATTATCCAACCATTGATCGTTCGTCTGGCTGGAGGAAAGTATGAGTTGATTGCCGGAGAACGCCGTTTCCGTGCTTCGCTGGAAGTCGGACTGACGGAAGCTCCCGTCATCGTCCGTAAGGCCTCGGATCAGGAAGTGCTCGAGCTTGCCCTCATTGAGAATCTTCAAAGGGCGGATCTCAATCCGATCGAAGAGGCGACAGCCTACAGCCGTCTCTCAAAGGAGTTCCGGCTTACACAGGAAGAAATCGCCCGGCGCGTGGGAAAGAGTAGGGCTTCCATTGCCAATGCCGTGCGCCTCATGGAACTGGATGCGGATGTTCAGGTCCATCTCACTCAGGGCAGAATCACCGTCGGTCATGCCAAGGTGCTGCTAGGTATCAAGACCCCTGCTGAACAACGCCTGCTTGCCGAAAGGATCATCAGACTGAACTCCTCGGTGCGTGATGCCGAAGGTCTTGTGGCCTCGCATCTCGCCGGCACTGGTGGAAAGAAAAAACTCGGCGCGCAAAGATCAGGAATCGCGTCGGATCTTCCACCCGCCCTGAAGCATCTGGAAAACAGACTCCAACACAGATTTTCCACCAGAGTCTCCCTTCATCATGCCGAGAAAAAGGGACATATAGCCATCGAGTATTATGGGTCTGACGATCTTCATCGACTGATGGGTGAATTTGGCATCTCGGCGGATTGATGTAGGGTAAGCAAATGTCCGCCACTTCCCTTCCCCGACGATTTTTTTCAGGGTTGGTTCATGCTGTTGATTCCGATTATTTTCCATCGGGAGCGGAAGCCACCCGTGCGCTTCCGGAAAAGCTGGATTGGGCCCGTGCCGTTCCATTTATCTTTCTCCATCTTGGCTGCCTTGGGGTTATTTGGGTGGGCTGGAGTCCGGTTGCTGTCACAGTGTGCGCCCTATTCTATGTTGTGAGAATGTTCTTCATCACCGGCATCTACCACCGTTATTTCTGCCACAAGGCTTATAAAGCGAGTCGTTCGGTTCAGTTTGTCTTTGCCCTGATCGGTCTTCTCTGCGTGCAGCGGGGCGCTCTCTGGTGGGCGGCTGTTCACCGGCATCACCACGCTCATTCGGATGAGGAAATCGATGTGCACTCCCCCCGGCAGAAGGGCTTCCTCTGGGCTCACATTGGCTGGATGACCAGCAGTCGGAACTTTCCCACCGATTACAGACTCATCCCTGATCTCGCAAAATATCCCGAGCTTGTCTTTCTCAACCGCTTCGACCTGATTGGCCCCCTCCTTGTAGCACTGCTGACCTATTGTTTGGGGGCATTCCTCCAGAGGCATTCCCCCGGACTTCACACCTCCGGCCCGCAAATGCTCATTTGGGCTGGTTTTATCAGCACCGTGCTGCTTTTTCACGGAACCTGCTGCATCAACTCCATGGCCCATGTCTGGGGAACTCCCCGCTACGACACGGGTGACGACAGCCGGAACAGTTTCCTTCTCGCCATCATCACTCTAGGCGAAGGGTGGCACAACAACCACCACCGCTATCAGTCCTCAGCCCGTCAGGGGTTTTACTGGTGGGAAATCGACCCCACCTATTACATCCTGCGAGGATTGGCGACGATCGGAATCATCAAGGATTTGAAAAGAGTTCCAGAGAGCGCCTATCATCGGGACAACTTTGTCAGAAAGTAAGGAACTATTTCATCCTGCCTGCCGTAAAAAATTCATGTCAACCATCACCACCACACCACGCCTCTACACCCACCCAGCCGACGAATTGGTTGCAGCCATGGAACGAATTTACCGTTACAGCATGACCACCACCTCGGGTGGTAATCTTTCCATCCGTGACGACGATGGTTCCATCTGGATCACCCCGGCCCGTGTGGATAAGGGGAACCTCACCCGTGACGACATAGTCCATGTGCTCGCCGACGGAACGGTGCAGGGCCGCCATCCGGCCTCCTCTGAATTTCCCTTTCATAGGAATATCTATGAACTCCGGCCCGATCTCAAAGCCATCGTTCATGCACATCCCGTGGCGCTTGTGGCATTCAGCATCAGCGGAATAACTCCAAATACCAGAATGCTGGCCAAGACGCATGTCGTTTGCGGCAAAGTCGGATTCGCTCCTTATGCCCTTCCCGGCAGCAAGAAGCTGGGAGAAAATATTGCCAAGGTTTTTGCGGAGGGTTTTAACTGCGTGCTTTTGGAAAACCACGGTGTTGCCGTCGGAGGAACCTCCTTCAAGGAGGCCTTTGACCGTTTTGAAACACTGGAATTTGCGTGTCGTACTTCCCTTAAATCAAGGGCCATGGGAATCACCCCTCACTTTCTGACAGATGAGCAAATTTCCCTCATCACATCCCGCAGTGTGAAAATGGAGACCTTTTCGCCCACCATCCCGACCACCGAGGAAAGGGCCATTAGGCGCGATCTCTGCGAATTTGTTCGCCGAGGTTATCGCCAACGCCTTCTTATCAGCACGGAGGGTAGTTTCTCCGCGCGGGTAGACAAGGAAAGCTTTGTGATCACCGCCAACAACACCGACCGTGCTGGCGTGACAAGCGGGGATCTCGTTCTGATCCGAAAGGGTAAATATGAAGAGGGGAAAAAACCGAGTAAAGCGGTTCTGATTCATGCGGCGATCTACGATAAATATCCGGAAATACACTCCGTGGTTATAGCGACTCCGAGCAACGCCACTGCATTCAGTCTGGCTCATAAAAAGCTTGATGTGCGCACGATCCCCGAAAGCTACATCTTTCTTAGGGATGTGAAGCCCCTCCCGTTTGCATGGGCCTACGGGGATGGGAGCGAAATTGCCGAGGCCGTGACTCCCGAGTACCCAGTGGCCCTCATCGAAGATGAGGGGGCTCTGGTGATCGGACGCACGATCCTGGATGCTTTTGACCGTCTCGAAGTCCTAGAATCCACCTCGGAAGCCGTAATCAACGCAGGATTTCTCGGAGCGGTCAAACCGATGGATGATGAAGTCATTGATGAACTGATCGGGGCATTTTTAAAGTAGCCTTGAGAACCCGCTACTTCGGGGATTCCTTATCCTGCAACAGGGTGATGAATCCCTGGATCGCTGAACCATGACAAATCAATCCCAAGGTTTCATGCCTCGCGTCGCTGTCATCGGTACGGGGGTTTCAGGTCTTTCGGCAGCATGGGGGCTGAAAGAGATTGCAGATCTGACACTCTTTGAGAGTGCTCATCGCCCAGGGGGACATAGCAATACAGTCACTCTGGATGAAGAGGGCAAAAGCCTGCCGATCGACACGGGATTCATCGTTTTTAACAGAATCACATACCCCAATCTTTGTCGTCTCTTTGACGAACTTAAAATAAATGCCGCACCGAGTGAGATGTCTCTCAGTGTCCGGCATCTTCCCGCCGGATTGGAATACAACGGGATGGGGCTTAACAAACTCTTTGCCCAGAGAAGGAATATCGCAAATCCCCGGTTTATCCTGCTCATCGCTGAAATCATGCGATTCTTCCGGGTTGGCAGGCAATGGTTGCGCGACGAGGCAGAGGGGAACATTTCTCATGAAGCCGACGAAGATCTGGCCGCCTTCTGCAAGCGCCACCGCTTCAGTGCCGATTTTTTGGATCTTTATCTTGTGCCGATGAGTTCAGCCGTCTGGTCCACGGAACCAGGGCGCATTCTTGATTTTCCCGCATCAACCCTGCTTCATTTTTTTCACAATCATGGATTTCTTGGAATCTCCACCCATCACCCTTGGTTCACTGTCGAAGGCGGTGCAGTCACCTATGTCGAAAAGATGCTCCGGGTTCTTGGCCTTCCTCGACTCGGTGATCCGGTAATTGGTGTTGATGAAAGCGACCAAGGTGCCTTGGTGAGCACTGAGTCAGGAAAATGCGAAACCTTCGACGCAGTGATTCTGGCCTGCCACGCCAACCAGAGTCTCCGTCTCCTGCATTCCCCCACGACGGATCAGCAGCGGCTTCTCTCCCCATTCCAATATCAACTCAACGAAACTCTCCTCCACTCGGATTCCTCAGTCATGCCGGAGCGGCAATTGGCCTGGGCTTCATGGAACTTCAAGGTGGAACAGATCGCATCTCATCGCCATGCCACAACACACTACTGGATGAATGCGCTTCAGGGTATTTCCAAAAAAAACAATTACTTTGTCTCTCTCAACAGCAGCCGGCAGATCGACCCCAAAAGCGTGCATTATGCAACAACCTATGAACACCCGGTGTTCACACTCGAAGCAATCCGTGCTCAACATGAACTCCCAAGTCTAAATCGCTCGGGGCGCCTTTTTTTCTGCGGCAGTTACTTCCGCTATGGCTTTCATGAAGATGCCTGTAAATCGGGATTTGATGCTGCTGAAGCGGTCAAAGCATATCTCCCGAAGAGATCTGGGGGAGAAATCGTGGATCAATGATTTCTTGTTTTTGAATTTTCATCTCTTCTCTTAGCGCATGAACTCCTGCCTCTACGAGTGCGTCGTCTTTCACCGACGCATCGAGCCAAAGAGACACGAATTTTATTACAGGGTTTTTTACTGCCTCATCGACCTCGATGAACTCGATCTGATCCAAAAAGAGCTAAGGCTTCTGACCGTCAACCGATCCTCTCTCTACAGCTTTTATGAGAAGGACCACATCAGCCACGGTTCTTCCTCCATACGGGAAAATATCTCACTCTATCTGCGGACTCAGGGTGTCACGCCTCCGCTTGGTCGCATCCGATTGCTTACACTTCCCCGTATATTCGGATATGTCTTCAATCCGATCTCCATCTATTTCTGTGACGACATGGATGGTAACCCCCTCACCTCGATCGCAGAGGTTGGTAACACCTTTGGTGAATGGAAACCCTATCTTGTGCCTCTGGACGAAGGAGGGACATTCCATAGCCGCGTGGTGAAGCATTTCTATGTCTCTCCCTTCTCCGATCTCGACCTTGAATTCGATTTCCGGTTCAAACAGCCCGAAGAGAGCTTGCAGATCGAGATTGATGATTACCGTGGAGAATCGCGTGAACTTGTTAGCAGACTTTCGGGAAAAAAAGTTCCGCTTACTGACAGAAATCTCTTTCTGTTTTCTTTTAAATATCCACTCCTGACACTTCAAGTCATCCTTGGCATTCACTGGCATGCCCTTCGTCTCTGGATCATGGGACTGAGGGCACGCCGCAAAGAGGAGAATCCAGAACTTCAGAAGGGTGTGCACCGCCCTCATAAATCACTCGCCAAGTAGCCTTAATCCTGCACCACTTGAATCACCACACACTTTCCTTACTCAACAATGATTTCATCACCATCTGATCCCCAGACCGAACTACTGCAAAGCATTGCAACAAGCCTCAAGGGTATTCATTCCTCCCTCGATCGTCTCACGGAAGCAGTTGAGGGTGTTGCGGAATCAATTGAAACGGCGCACGAACCTGAGGGCGATCTCGGCCATCATCTGGTCGGTGCCCTGAAAGACATTTCCACCGCACTTCATAAACGAGCCCAGCAGGAGCGCCTTCCCCAACCGCCGCATCGGCAGCATCAACCTCAGTATGTACCCCGGCGTGATGAGAGATCGCAGCAGAGAAATGAGGAACGTGGAGAGCTGGAGCGAACAAATAATCATCCTCCCTCTGATGAACAGGATTCCAATGGTCCTGAAATCCCAGATCAAAGCGGCCATTTCATTCCCATCACGGAAGAGGCATCCATCACCCAGAATCCCCAGGCACAAGGACCTCGTCCTCGCAAGCCCCGCCCCAACCGTCGCAGGGGTGGCGCGGGTCATGGCCCCAAGCAGGTTTCTCCCCAGAGTCCCCCTGCTCCGGGAGCGGAATAATACCATTTACTCGATGAGAGACAGGCAGCAATGAACCGCTGGGGTTCTGCTGCGGAAAAAATGCGTTCACTCAGCGACACGCCGCCACAAAGCGTCTTACTTTTTCAGAATCTTTGCGGAAACGGATAGGTTTGCCCGAAGCATCCAGAAGATTGGTCGCCGTGCAGGTATCGACCCCGGCAGGGTGTGTGAGGTTGATCCCGTCGGCCACATTCTCCGGGGAAAGTCCTCCTGCGAGGATCACGGGAATGGAACTCTGCATGACGAGATCGGCTGCCACATTCCAATCACAGACTTTGCCCGTTATTCCGACATGACCAGCCACCGGTTGCGCCGCCCCACTCACTAGCATTGTGTCGGTGAGAAACCAATCGCTTGCCGATTCAAGACGGCGGGCTAACTCAAGCGTAGGAACTTCCGTTCCATAGGCAGGTTCGGCTATCGGAATAGTTCTCATGATCTCGATATCGGGGAATCGCTCCCTAACGCCTGACTGAAGGCTAATGCACAGATCAACCTTCCGCTCATCCACGGAAGTTCCATCGTTTAGAATCCCGCAAAAATGGATAATGTCGGGCTGATACCATTCGATCACACGATGGACAGCATCCGGATCTTCAAAAAGCGGGATAAGGCTACTCTTGCATCCGGCCTCACGGATCACCCCCACGGAGTCCTTGAGCGGGGGGATCTTCCAATCTTGCGCAGAAAGGATAACCCCTCCGATGTGATCGACGCCACATAGCGCCATGAGTTCAGCCTCATCAGTGGCTTGGATTTCATAAATCTGGATGATCATAGCCAGTGAATCAGTGCGGGATAATCTCTGCGGAGAGAAGCGGACAAAGGGTAGCCGCAAGATTCTCCCCCATCGTAAGATGCCCCTCATCGGAGGGATGAAGCAGATCGACACTCAATCCAACCGTGTCCTTGAGAATGGAATCGGCAGCAATGTGCCTGAGCATCGGATGATGTTTCCCTGCAATGTGATTCTTGATGATTTCCCTAAAAAGAGGTGTGTTTATTGCGGAGCAGTCCCGACGATCGAAGAGGTGTTCAGCCCTGTTGGTATAGATGTCGATCGTGAAAACCGGGCGTTCGGGATTTGACGAATGAACCAGATCAATCAACTCTTCGGCACGCTGACTGAATTCCCCCGGGGTGGCGTGTTCCGTCATGTTAACCCCGAGTTCAAGGGTCGCAAAATCCCATTTCGCAGAAGCAATATATTCTGCGGTCTCACGCTCACACATGCAGGAACCGGGCAATCCCTTGTTCAGCACATCAACACCAAGAAGCAGCGCCGCCCGCTGCACATAAGCATTCGGAGCGAAGAGGGCATTCCCTCCGAAAGTTATCGAGGAACCATAGGCGAGCCATGTCCTGGCCGGGATCTCATCCGCTAGAGGAGGTCTTACCCCATGACCGTAGGAATCGAGATGATGATAGAGAATTACGGCATCCTGATTGAACGAGATGCGCCAAACCTGGGGAGAAAATCGATGGTGCCGGATCATGACAGGATCGACCTGTTGAAAAAACGGGGGATTTTCCAAAAAGAGGGATGTGATCACCCCTGCCTCGAGGGAATGGCGTGAATGAGCTCTGTCGCCACAATAGACTATCGCCTCAGAGTCGGCATCAAGGGATGAAAGGGAAAGTCGGGCAAATTTTCCCTCGGTCACAAACCGTAATTCACATCCGGAAGCGCGATGGGAAAAGAAACGGCCTCTTGAATGATCCTTAAAACCGCAAGCATTCCGAACCCAAGACGGAAATCGCTGCAATCGAAGTCCTGAAAATCCCGGAACGACCTCAAGTTCCTCGACATTATGGAAAGCAATCTGATCGTGAATCAATGACATGGTTGAAAATAAATCAGAAATTCGGATTTCATGAGAGAGCTTTTCTCTACTTTGAACTCTCTCTGTTGCATACAATGGCAAAGTAAACTGCCGCTGATTCTTCCAAACGATTTGGCTCCAGCGGTAGGGCTCGAACCTACAACATGCGCATTAACAGTGCGCTGCTCTACCATTGAGCTACGCTGGAATGACAGGAAGAAAGAGGAAACACCGCCTTGATTTACTTCGCAACAAAAAAACTCCAAATTGCATCTCTTTGGATTCTCTAATTAGGGAACAGGGCTCCAAGAATCTCGAGAAGTTCCACGGTCTCATAAGAAGAATGCCAGGGAAGATGATTTCTGTTCACTTTGGGGAGCAACCAGACTTGTTTAGGACTGCGAACCCAGGGTGCAAACATACCCTGATGTTTGCCTGAGAAGAGAACGAGAGTCCTACAATCGAGGGCCGTCGCTGCATGGGCAGCAGCAGTATCAACAGTCAGCACACATTCGGCCCCGGCAAGCAGATCAATGAAGTTCTGGAGATTCTCAGGAATGATGATCTTCACCTTGGAGTTTAACTCCGAGGATGCCACCAGCAATAGGTTTTTGAAATCTATCAGACGCTGTTCCTGATCCTTTGAGCCTGTGAGGACAAGGACTGGAAGCATCCCTGTCCTGTGAACGGACAGGAAGAGTTCGACCCAACGATCAACGGGATAATCTTTTTCAATTCCGCTGGAAAAGGGGGCACAGACCCAGAACGGTGTATCCAGTGGCGGGAGACCGACGGGTTTGAGTGCCGGCCAGATCTCCCCAATGTCGACATCCCTGCCAAGAGCCTTGCTTACAAGGAGACGGTGCGCCTCCAGTTCGTTAGGAACTCCCTCGATTCTCTTAGGATAATCAATCATGGAGGGATGGAAGATGAGTTCAAAGGCCTTCTCCGTCCATCGGCGAACCGGCCGCCTCGACTCCAAGAGTGGATTACTGCAAAGAAATCGTTGCCTCCCCCTGACGCTAAAGAACAGAACAGTCTGGAGATAATCCCTCATATTGCGGAGGGAAATGGAGACATCGACCCTCGTTTTCAGAAGGGTTAGCCACGGGAAGAAGCAGTTCATGCAATTCGCCACAAACTTATTGAGGATGACTCTCCTTGTCCTAAGAGGGAGTTTCACGATGGCCGCTTTGGGAAATTGTCCCCTCACCACAGATTCCATGATTGGAAGTACGGCAATTGTCAGATTTTCTTCGCCAAACTCATCCCCCAGCAGACGCACGATTCCCGTGGAGAGAAAAAAATCTCCGATACCGTCGGGTTTAAAGAGAAAACATTGGCGGGGATTCATTTGCCTGTCTGAGGGGTGTGATTATTCAGCCACAACCTCGTGATGCCCTTAATCCGCGTAAGAAGATAATAGACGGTTTGACTTCTCACCCTGACAAGTTCCGCTCCCACGATCGTCTTTACAAGCTCATTGGGTATCGCAAGCACCTCTTCGGGCGAAAGTGAATCAAGCCCTTTGCAGAGAATGGCACTCATCGCCCTGGTCAGCGTCTGCACCTGCTTGCCGAGGGCAATACGAAAGTGACAGCGTCCCTGCTCAACCCGCAGGAAAACGGCGACGGTATCCGTGCATTCCTCGTCCTTGCGAATATCTTCAAGATCAAAAACCTCTCCCTGCCTGGGTTCCTGAGAGCTTGCATGATCGGCATACGCTATCAGGGTTTCTCTCCTTTCCCTGTCGCTCAAGGAAGAAAAAAGTTTGATCAATGCTGCAAGCTTTGGAGGAAAGCTCATCAAGTCGTTCAGATGGATCTCTCAATCGGAGCCCCCACACGATTTCCCCATTCGGTCCACGATCCGTCATAATTCCGAACTTTTTCAAACCCCAGCAAATATTTCAGTACAAACCAGGTATGACTGGATCGCTCCCCAATGCGACAGTAGGCGATGATATCCTGATCGGGGCTCAGGTGCAGGTCTTCCTGATAGATCTTTCGCAACTCCAAGGCGCTCTTGAAGGTGCCGTCCGTGTTGACCGCCTGCTTCCACGGAACGCTGCTGGCTCCGGGGATATGTCCGCCACGCAACACTCCCTCCTGAGGATACTCCGGCATGTGGGTCACCAACCCTTTGAATTCACCGGGAGAACGGACATCAATCAAAGGAGCCCCATCGCGGCTCTGAACCAGAGCCTGATCATAGAATGCCCGGATCTCATGATCCCTCCGCAATTTTGGGACAGGATACGAAGTTGGTGGATATTGGGGTATTTCGCGTGTCAATGGACGGCCCTCGGCGATCCATTTATCCCGGCCTCCATCCATGATTTTCACATTTTCATGACCAAAAAGCCGAAAAACCCAAAGGGCGTAGCAGGACCACCAGTTGGATTTGTCCCCGTAAAAAACACAGGTTGTACCGGGTGAAATACCATTTTCCACACAGAGTACCGCGAACGCCTCGGGATCAATGTAATCACGGATCGTCTGATCCTGGAGATCCCGTTGCCAGTCTATGTGAACCGCCCCAGGGATATGCGCCGTATCGTAGAGAAGAATATCCTCGTTGCTTTCAATGATACGGAGATCTTGATCCTTGAGATGTTCGGCAACCCAAGCCGTGGTTACCAAGGCCTCAGGGCGGGCATAGTCGT
>CAIJRY010000210.1 GCA_903823215.1 uncultured Spartobacteria bacterium | reverse complement strand
GACCAAGGATTCCGATTTTATCTTCATTTAGCGTGAAGATCCCGAGGAGTGTGCCGCCACGCTTGTATCCATGATTCGGGATCGGCTCCCCAATCACCTCTCTCTCGATGCCGTCGAGGGGATCCAGGTTCTCAGCCCCATGCATCGGGGCAGCCTCGGCATCCGGGAACTCAATATACGCCTGCAGGAAGCGCTGAATCCACGCAGCGAGTATCGGGATGAATACCAGGCTTTCGGCAATCTTTTCCGAATGGGAGACAAGGTAATCCAGACTTCGAATAACTATGACAAGGAGGTCTTCAACGGCGATATCGGCCGCATTCGCTCAATAAGCAAGGAGGAGAAACAACTCGTCATTCGCTTTGGAAAACGGGAAGTAATCTACGAATTCGGCGAGATGGACGAACTGGAGCTTGCCTACGCCATCACGATCCACAAGAGCCAGGGATCGGAGTTTCCGGTCGTGGTAATCCCACTCGCCATGCAGCAGTATCTCCTGCTCCAGCGCAACCTACTCTACACGGGCGTGACACGAGGCAAACGGATGGTTGTGCTTATAGGCCAGAAAAAGGCTCTGGGCATGGCGGTTCGTAACGAAAGCACCCGGCACCGGTACGGAGGACTGCTGGAAAGGTTAAAAAAGTGATGGGTTGAAGGGACCTATCCGTTTTTTTGTGTGTGGGTCGCTATGTTGTTGTTGGGTTTTTATGCCTCAGTTAGCTGAGGCATAAAGCGACGCCCGAACTGGATGGCGAACTGATTGGCAGCGCTTCTCCAAGTCAGGGGAGGATTCTTCCATTTTTTGGTGATATTACGCAATGCCAGATAGATCAGCTTGGTGGCGGCCTCATCGCTGGGGAAGTGTCCCCGGTTTTTGAGCACCTTGCGCAGCTGCATATGGAGGCTCTCGATGGCGTTGGTCGTATAGATCATTTTTCGAATCTCCGGAGGATAGGCAAAGAAGGGGATCACTTGTTCCCAGTTGCGTCTCCAGCTCTGGGCGATCATCGGGTACTTCTTGCCCCAGATGCCCTTCTCGAACTCGGCGAGCCTGGCTTCGGCTGCCTGAGCCGTCTCTGCCCGGTAGATACCTCTCAGAGCCTCAGCCACTTGTTTACGCTCCTTCCATCCACAGAAGGAGAGGCTGAAGCGGGTCAGGTGCACGATGCAGGTCTGCACGCTCGTCAGAGGGAACACAGTCGTGATGGCCTCGGGGAACCCCTTGAGTCCATCCACCACGGCGATCAAGATGTCCTCAACCCCTCGGTTACGCAGCTCGTTCATGACCTTGAGCCAGAACTTGGCTCCCTCATTCTGCTCTATCCAGAGGCCAAGGACATCACGCCTGCCGTCTGGGCCCATCCCAAGAGCCAGATACACGGCCTTGTTCTTCACGCTTCCCTCGTCCCGGATCTTCACTCTCAGGGCGTCAAAGAAGACCACGGGATACATCAGCTCTAATGGCCGGTTCTGCCACTCCACTACCTCTTCTATCACCGAGTCGGTCACTGTGCTGACGAAGTCCGCACTGACTTGCGTTCCATACTGATCTAGCAGGAAGCCTTGGATTTCCCTCACGGTCATCCCCCGTGCGTACATGGCGATGATCCTCTCATCAAAACCTTCAAACCTCCTCTTGCCCTTGGGTACCAATACCGGCTCAAAACTCCCTTCCCTATCCCTCGGTACCTCAATCTCCATGGTTCCATCCTCCCCAAGGAGTTTCTTGCTGCTGTACCCATTACGGTGGTTCTCCACCTCCATGGGCTTCTCTCCTGCAGGATAGCCAAGGTGGTGGGTCAATTCCCCTGCCAGGGCTCTTTCCACGATCCTCCTCTTAAGATCCATAAAAAGCCCTTTCTCTCCAAGCACCGCCTCGGGGCTAGTGCCATACTTTCCCAAGAGCTCGTCTATAAGCTCGTCACTTCTCTTGTTTGCTTTCTTCTTGGTCATTTCCTTTTTCTCTCAGGTTATGACCCACACACAAACTTTCTGATAGGTTCCTGGCAGGGGAATTGACCCACCACCTTGGCTATCCTGCAGGAGAGAAGCCCATGGAGGTGGAGAACCACCGTAATGGGTAACCATCCAACAACCATCCGTCACTTCTAACGCTCACGGGAACATCCCCTTTTTTTTGGTTTAACGATTGAACTCCTCTTTCCGCGTCCCTGCGCGAGATCTTTATGCAGGGTATTTTTCTCTTGTAAAACAGCTCTCTGAGCATACTGTAAACAACTGCGCAAATTAAACCTCTGCCGTCGGTCCTTGGGTAGCCCGCATTTGCGGGTTGCCGAATAGCGCCAAGGGAAACCCGGCTACGAGACATAAAAATCCTCAACCGCTTAAACAGCGGGCCCGGGATTCACAAAGACACCATGCCTATCCGCCTCGGTCGCTTCGAAATGCCGACGACCCTCGTCAAGGACGAGAAAACCGCCACAGAAACCTACGCGAAATTTGTCGCCGAGCCCTTTGAGGCCGGCTACGGCCATACCATTGGCAACTCGCTTCGCCGCACGCTCCTTTCCTCTTTGGAAGGTGCGGCCATCACCTCGGTCAGCATCCAGGGAGTTCCCCACGAGTTCACCGCCATCCCGGGCATCGTGGAAGACGTGGTCGAAATCATTCTCAATCTCAAGAAGGTCAAGTTCAAGG
>CAIJRY010000209.1 GCA_903823215.1 uncultured Spartobacteria bacterium | reverse complement strand
GGAAGATGCCGATGCCGGTGTGGAAGCTGGTATTGCAGCCGGTATGCCCGTACTGGCCGTGGGAAGCGCAATGACCAACCAGGGGGCGACAATCAGGACCCGTGATCTCACCCATATCACTCCTGAGGAAATGCTCCTGACTAAGCCGATTGGCGGCTGAGATTCCAAAGCTCGCACTTAAAAAAAGCGTTCTTTCATCGTGATTGTCCTGGTGTATAGCAGGATATTTCACAGATGGCTGAAAATTCCCTATCCAAAACTAGAGTTCTTTTCGGGAAGAAGATCGTCTCCCACCACATGCTCAACTATGCTGAGCAACTCTACGATATTCTGGTGGTGGAAATCGAGAGTGGGCGTTGGAAGGTCGGAGATCGACTCCCTGGGGTCATTCAACTTGCCAAGGAACTCAAATTTGGCACCAAGACAGTTCAAACTGCTTATGACCGCCTCAAGCTGGAGAGCTATGTAATCACTCGAGGTTATCGGGGAACCTATCTCAGGGATCGTCCTCTTCAATTCGGCGCTGCAAACGAAAAAGTCGGCATTCTGATCTCTGAAGATCAAGTCGGCCAACCACTCATTCTTTGGTATGAGCATGTGATTATCGCGCAGGCACGGCGTAATAAGTTGATGACCGAGATCAGGGTGCTCCCGGCGGACTTCGATGTCCGGACGGTCAATGAGAGAGGAGCCCTCTTTGGAGAGAATGTCTCCGGGATTATCTCGCTTACGCCCTTCCGGATGCCGGTGCGGTTCGGGGATGCGCCGGCGACTTTGCCAATAGTATTTCTCTGCCCCCCTTTTGAAAATTGCGCGCCAAAAGTGTGCGCTGATGTGCGGGATGCCTATTACGATCTGACATACCGGCTCATCCGCTATGGGCATACCCGCATCATCTTCTCCGAGGACAGCGTGGAACCGGATCCACTCCAGACAAAAATGCACCGCGAAGGATATTTAGAGGCCATGAAGGAGTACGGGCTTCCTGTCGATAAGGAGCTCATGAAGGCAGCGAGGAGCGTTCGAAATTCAGACCCGAGTAGTGTGGAGGATTATTTGAAAGCAATTATCCGTCCGAAGATTTCCAACCGACCGACGGCGCTCGTAGCCGGATCTCTTGGGCGGGGAATGGTGATTGCTCGCGTTGCGCCTCTCCACAAAATCAACATTCCAAGGGATCTGAGCATAGTTACCATTGGATGCGACCGTCTCGAAGGTCAGAACGGAGGTTTCATCACGGGCATGCTGCCCGATTTCGACAACATGGTGCTGATGTGCCTAGACATGCTCGACCAACAGAAAACGAACAGGAAATCGGATATTACCAAGATCCATGTCCGTATGCATTTCCTATCCGGAGATACCCATTACGCATTTAACTCGACTGTCGAACCGAATGACAAAAACGACTCAAATTCACCCCTCAATCACAATATTCAGACCCTCTCGCAGGCTATTTCCTGTTGAAAGGCACCGGTGTTTCATGTCTGGCAGTGTCATTGTGAATGGCAGGGAGTCAGCATGGTTCCGGAGTAATTTACGTAAAGCTTACTATTTATGGCAATATCGCTTGATTTGGATGAAATATTGAAACGTTTAGATAACAATCTACACCCCCCCCATGCAAAAAACGT
>CAIJRY010000208.1 GCA_903823215.1 uncultured Spartobacteria bacterium | reverse complement strand
GGCCATTCCGTTGGGCCAATCGGGGTGAAACTCCTTATTCCACCGCCGTTCTCCCAAAGTGAGCAGCAGGGTTCCTATCAGAATCACAGCGATACCGATTCCGAATATCTTAAGGTGACCGCTGTCGCGCAATCCGTTCCAAAGTCTCTGCCATGAGGATGCTCGTTTTTCGTC
Organism: uncultured Spartobacteria bacterium; assembly: GCA_903823215.1. GTDB lineage: Bacteria > Verrucomicrobiota > Verrucomicrobiia > Chthoniobacterales > UBA6821 > UBA6821. The sequence goes on along the minus strand of CAIJRY010000208.1, from coordinate 5,889 downwards.
CACCATGATCTGAAGCCCTCCCTGAAGATAAGGTTGCGAGAAATCGGCGATTTTCAACCGATCGCTGGTGATGGAAATGTTTCCAAGTGCCACATCAACCTTGTTTTGCCCAGCGGCATCCACCACCTCCAAAACCGTGGTGTAGGGGATAAACTCACACTGGATGTTAAGATCGGCAGCGATCTCCTTCCACAGGTCGATGCAGAATCCTTCATAGCCCTCCTTGCTTTGGTAGGCGAAGGGTTGATTGATGTAGACACCTACACGGAGTTTTTTGTCTCCAGACGAAGATGACTTAAACGGAGTCGTCGAAGCAGGGGAAAGTTCTGCACTTAGAGCAACACTGGTGCCAAGAGTAAGTAACAGGATTGCGTGAATGAGGGAAAGGAAGTGCTTCATCATGGGATTTCAGAAATCAGGTCAAGCCTTATGCTGAACCCGCGTTAATTCTCTAAAGAAAAATCGAATCAGAGCAAGAAAGACTCTTTCACTTTTTCCTGTTTTCTGTTCAATCAGCAAACCTCCAAACTTCCCATGCCACAAAACAATACCGAAAAAAACATTGAATCCCATCTCGTCGAGAACCGAGTGTTCAAGCCGTCGGCAGCTTTTTCCAAAAAAGGCCGGATAGGGAGCATGGCGGAGTACAAGAAGCTCCACGCCGAATCAATTTCGAAGCCGGATAAATTCTGGGCCCGTGAGGGAGGGGAGCTTCAATGGCAGAAAAAATGGAGCAAGGTGCTGGACTGGAAACTTCCCTATGCCAAGTGGTTTGTCGGAGGGAAGATTAACGCATCGGAGAACTGTCTGGACCGTCACTTGGAGACACCGCGAGCCAATAAGGCGGCGATCATCTGGGAGGGCGAACCCGGTGAAAAGCGTGTACTTACCTACCACCAGCTTCATCGCGAGGTTTGTAAGTTTGCCAATGTCCTCAAGCGTAACGGGGTGAAGAAGGGTGATCGCGTCCTGATCTACATGCCGTTGATTCCAGAGGCATCGATAGCGATGCTCTCCTGCGCCCGTATCGGGGCAGTTCATTCCGTTGTCTTTGGTGGGTTTAGCGCGGAGAGCATTAAGGATCGATTAGCTGATTGCGGGGCCAAAGTGGTTGTGACAGCGGACGGAGGATACCGGCGCGGTCAGTTCGTCACGCTCAAACAGAATGTCGATCATGCGCTCAGGGATAGCGACGCTGTGCGTCGGGTCATCGTGTTTCGCCGTGCCCATAGTGAGATTCATATTGAGGAGGGGAGGGATGTCTGGTGGCACCGTGAAATGGAGTATGTCACCGCTGATTGCCCGCCCGAACCCCTTGATAGCGAGCATCCTCTCTTCATCCTCTACACGAGTGGGTCAACGGGTAAGCCGAAAGGAATTCTGCATACCACGGGAGGGTATCTTGTCGGCACCTACACAACGACTAAATATGTCTTCGATCTTCGTGAGGAGGATGTCTATTGGTGCACGGCAGACATAGGTTGGATTACCGGTCATAGCTATCTGGTGTATGGCCCCCTCTCCAATGGGGCCACCTGCCTGATGTATGAGGGGGCTCCGAATTGGCCCGAACCGGACCGTTTTTGGAAATTGATTGCTGAATATGGCGTCACCATTTTCTACACCGCACCCACAGCCATCCGGGCCTTTATGAAGTGGGGGGATGAGTATCCCGACGCACATGACCTTTCGTCACTGCGACTTCTCGGCACGGTAGGTGAGCCTATCAATCCTGAGGCATGGATGTGGTTTTACAATCATATAGGACATGGTCGCTGTCCCATCGTGGATACATGGTGGCAGACCGAGACAGGGGCTCACATGATCACCCCGCTTCCCGGAGCCACGCCCTGCAAGCCCGGAACAGCGACGCTGCCATTCTTCGGTATCGATGCTGCCATCGTCGATGATCATGGAAATGAAGTCCCCCATGGCGAAGGAGGAAAATTGGTTGTCCGCAAGCCATGGCCTTCCATGCTGCGTGGTATTTACGGGGACAAGACCCGTTATAAGAAACAATACTGGAGTGAAATCAAGGGAGTGTATTTCACCGGAGATGGAGCCCGACGTGATAAGCAGGGTAACTTCTGGATCGTCGGACGTATCGACGATGTCCTCAATGTCGCCGGACATCGCCTCGGCACAGCCGAATTGGAAAGTGCCTTGGTCAGTCATCCGGCTGTTGCTGAAGCGGCCATTGTCGGTCGCCCTGATGAGATCAAGGGGCAGGGGATCGTGGCTTTTGTGACATTGCGAGCCGGTCATGCGCCCGGGGATGACTTGAAGGAGAAACTCCGCAAACACGTGGGCGAATTGATCGGGCCCATTGCAAAACCCGACGAGATCCGATTCACTGAAATGCTTCCCAAAACCCGCAGTGGCAAGATCATGCGCCGTCTTCTCAAGCAGGTCGCCAGTGGACATTCTCTGACAGGAGACACCTCTACGCTTGAGGATCTGAGCGTCCTGACAAAGCTTTCAAAGGGTGAGGAGTAACCTCCTAGTCTAGGGGGCATCAGAAATGACCAGCGACTATGATACACAAAAGGGGTTGCAGACCCCGGTTTGGAACTGGTCAGAAATGCCTGAGTCGAATGAACGCTCCGTCGTCGATTTGTTCCTCGATCAAGTCCGACTCAGGCCCGATGCAGTGGCTGTCAAGGATCAGTTCCAGCATCTGACCTATGCCGAATTGGATCGCCACTCGAACCGTATCGCTCATCGTCTGATCCGTGAGGGCATTGCCCGCGAAGAACTCGTGGCCCTGCTGCTTGGGCGTTCCGTTCTATTCGTTGTCGCTGCCTTGGGCATCCTCAAGGCAGGAGGATCTTACCTGCCATTGGACAGGATGAATTCGGATCAGCGGATCGCCTTGCTTCTGGCTGATAGTGAAGTTCGTTTTGTGATCGGAAAACCGGCTCAGTGTGATCGTTTTACAGGGGTTGTTAATACTGCAATCAGCATCGACGAATCCTTCTCCTCCATCCAGGACGAGAACGCTGGCGAACCTTTGCAGGAGTTTGATCCATCACGAAGAGCCTACATGATTTACACCTCGGGCTCGACCGGGATGCCCAAGGGAGTGGAAATCGAACATCACTCGCTTGCAAATCTTGTTGCATGGTACAGGCATTGCCTCTCTCTGTCGGAAAATGACAGGGTTCCAATGATTGCCAATATTTCTTTTGACGGATCGGTGGGCGATCTTTGGCCCGCCCTCTGTTCGGGAGCCCAAATTGTGATTCCTTACGGTTCGCTGATCGCGGACATCGAGGGATTGATACAATGGCTTGCAAAAGAAAAAATCACGGTCGCGTTCATTCCGACGGCAATTCTTGAGTTGATGCTCAAACACTCGTGGCCCAAGGGAATTTCTCTTCGTTATCTTATAACAGGTGGGGATACCTTACGGTTAAGACCTCCGGAAGACTTACCATTTATTCTCATCAATGGATACGGTCCGACCGAGGGCACTGTTTTCAGCACATGGTCGATCGTTTCACCAGATGGCACTCATGAATACCCTCCCATAGGTCGTCCTATTGGAAATGTAAAAGCCTATGTGCTGGATGAACAGCTGCAACCCGTTCCACCTGGAGTAAAGGGTGAACTCTACCTCGGTGGAAATCAGATTGCCCGGGGTTACAGAAACCGCCTCGAGCTGACCAAAAAAGTATTTTTGCCGGATCCTTTTACAGATCGTAACGGTGCGCGGATGTATCGAACAGGGGACTGGGCATTCCAAGGGGAGGATGGTGAATTGCGATTCCTTGGCAGGATGGACGATCAGGTGCAGATATATGGTCATCGTTTTGAACTCGGTGAAATCGAGTTTGCCCTAAAAGGTCACAACTCGGTTCGCGAAGTCTGTTGTCGTCCCATTCTCGAAGAGGGGATCGTATCAGGGATTGCCGCTCATGTTGTGACCTGGAATTTCTCACCGGCATTACGGGACGAACTTACCGATTTTGCCATGAAGGCACTTCCAATGGCGGCGGTTCCAAAGATTATCCTCTTCTACGAACGGTTCCCCGTGACAAATCAAGGGAAGATAAACCGTCAGGCTCTCGATCACGCCATCGTGGAGCATCAACGCGATGTCCTCGTTCATGCTGAAGATGATGTTGAAGACCGTATTGTCGCACTCTGGCAGGAGATACTCCCGACATGCACTCAGATCGATACGGCAGCGAATTTTTTTGAACTCGGTGGTGATTCCCTTCTGGCTGGAAAACTGGTCCTGTGCATGGAAAAAATATTGCGGCATCAGATGACCTTGATGGCATTTCTGCAAAACCCGACATTGGATGGATTGTTCGAGTATGCAAGAAAAGGGAGCGATGAAAAATTCGTGCCGATAATCCCGTTTCATCCTCAGGGAAATCTGCCTCCGGTTTACTTTCTTTATAATCTTTCCGGGGATCTGGGGTGCTATTGGAACCTTGCCTATGCCCTCGGCAAGGATCAGCCCTCCTACGGCTTTGCTTCACAGGCAGCGCATAATCTAGAAAAAATTCCAGATACGATTGAGGAGGCCGCCACCAAAATTGTACTGCATTTACAGGAGTTAGATTTAAAAAAACCACCCGCACTAATCGGTTATTCATGGGCGGGGTGGTTGGCATTCGAAGTTGCTCGTCAATGGATCGAGCTGGGGAACGAAAGCCCCTTTGTCGGTTTGCTTGGCACTGAATCCCCTTTGCGGAAAGTAAAACTGTCGGAGAGAGTCATTCATTTTTTCCGCTGGGTCCCCCATCGGCTCATGCATTTATTCGATGGCAACGGATTCGGAACCAATCTTGTGAAGACCCTCAAAGGTCTGAAAGAGGAGGGGATTGTGAGGGATGCCCTTGAAGTTCCCGAAGGGATTTTAAGTCCCATCATGAAGCGACATATTGAGTTGGCTGTGGGTTATAGTCCTAAAGTTTGTCCCACCATGGTGCTGGATCTGTTTCGTGAAACTCAGGAATTCAAAAAGGAAGCTCCACCGCTTGATCCCACATTCAACCGCCACAAACCCGATGATGGATGGGGGCGATTGGTTGGGACACCACCGCGGATCCATTGGGTCGACTCCGACCATGATAATCTCCTGAGGGCTCCGGCTGTCTATGAGTTGGCGATAAAAGTCCGTATCGCGTTGGATGATTTTTACAAAAGCTAATTTTAAAAATCCGGCGTTATCCGCAGTCAGAATCTGAGGAATCTGTCAGGCCTATCGGCACTCGGACATAGCATGCGAAGTTCACATCCGGTGCAGTCAGGGTTGCGGGATTTGCAGCGGCGACGCCCGTGCCAGATGAGCCAGTGGCTGAGATCACACCACTGATCACGGGGGAAGAGGCGGATGAGATCCTTTTCGATTTTCACCGGATCGGTATTGGTGGTGAGGCCCAACCGGAGTGAAAGACGGCCCACATGTGTATCGACGACGATTCCTTCATTGAGATGGAAAGCGTTGCTTAGGACAACATTGGCAGTCTTTCGCCCGACTCCGGGCAAGGCTGAAAGTTCCGACATGGTCCGAGGGACTTCGCCGGCGTGTTTCTCGACAAGGGCTGTCCCCATAGCCCGGATGGATTTGGCTTTGTTACGATAGAATCCGGCGGAATGAATGAGTGATTCGAGATCAGCCTGCGGAATGGATGCGTAGTCGGCGGCATCACGGCATCGGGCAAAGAGAGCCGATGTCACTATGTTGACGCGGACATCCGTGCACTGTGCCGAGAGGATGGTGGCAACCAGAAGTTCGAGAGGATTGGTGAAATCCAGCTCACAGTGAGCGGTCGGATAGATTCGGGGAAGTTCCGTCGATAACGCCATCGATCGTGCTTTACGCGTCATCATGATCAATGTCCGGGACGATAATTCACCCGCTCTGGCATGTAG
>CAIJRY010000207.1 GCA_903823215.1 uncultured Spartobacteria bacterium | reverse complement strand
CTTTGCTATACCGGCGGCAGCCCCCCCCTAGGGTTACTGCGTTCGGCTCGCTACGCTTCGCCTCTCTCCGTCACCCCCAGGGGGGGCTCCTTGAAGGACGTAGCGCTCTTCCAATTTACAGAAACATTTTTACACTCCCGAATCGATCCAGATCAGGGATATATCATGCTAAAAATTTCCATTCACGCTTTATGAAGTTAACCACTCTATGGTTTGGCTAGGGCCTTGATTTCATCAGGTGTCAGAATGCGGTTGTAGAGGCGGATCTCAGAGAGCTTGCCGTTGAATCCAGGAAGCAGGGTAAGTTGCGGTTGGAGGCAAGGAACAGGGGTCTTTCCCGATCCCACTTCCTTGCCATCGAGGTAAAGAGCGATGGATCGCACCGGTTTGCCGCCGAATGTGGCCGTCACGGTGTGCCAAGACTTGTCTCCCAACAAATTGGGCTCACTCTGCACCACATTGTAGCTACCCCCGCCCCCTGCGTGCAGTCCAAGTTCCTTGGTCACATCGGCAAACAGCCCTTTGGGTCCGTAGGTCTCCTTGATCAGATTTCCGGGACCCATGGGCTGAATCCGAAACACCATGGTAAGCTGATTTTCCAGAATGGCGGGATGGGACAGACTAATCGGCGCGGAATGATCCAGGACGAAAACTTTTCCCTGATCAGGGTCATCCTGAATGACAGTACCTACAGGTATCGGGAGATCGTCTGCCTTCCCTTCAATCTGATTCACGATGGCATTTGATGATGTTTTTGAGGCGGACCAGACTCCAAGCAGTCCCAGAGTTGGCACTTGAGAGTGTGTGAATGCCACGGAGCTTTCCAGACCAACGGGCTTGCCTTCGGAAAAGATTCGGGCCCTGAGCGCACAGTTCTTGTCGATGGTGAAGGGTGACTCGTAGCGCTGCGAGGAGAGCGAAGGTTCGGAGCCGTCGAGTGTGAAGCGGATCTCCCGCTTGCCCTCTGCCGGCATACCGGTGGCGAGTTGAACCTGCGTCGGTGTTGTCAGTTCGTAGGTTGCTGCGCCCTGCGGAAGTCCCTTGATCGTCACAAGAGGGCGCTCCTCCCGCACAACATCTTCCGGCGTAATCGGCTGCCAGTCTTGACCCGGTCCCTTCCAACGGACGAGCCCGCTCCCCTTGGCCAGCTTGACCGTGTAGGGAATCAACCCAGCGCCCAGCGTGACAGGCTGACTGACATTCCCATCAGGAAAACCAACGCGTGAAACGACTGTGTCACCGAGCGACACCTCCCCGATGCCATTCGCCTCCAGACGGAATTCATAAACTCCGGGATGCGTCACGATCAGATAGCCGTGATAGAGATGCAGCAGATTGGGCGATGAATCCGGCGTTTCAGTATTAGGACGTATTCCCTGCTCAAGTTGTTTGGCCCCTGAAACATCCAGGAAGGAGAGCTTGTTGGTCTCTGCTGTCCGATCATAGGAGACATATTCTAGACCCGGATCTGTGACGAGATCCGTCTTGGCAGGGACAGTTGGTTGTTGCCGGATGGCTACTGCCTTTCCAGGTTCGCGGCTGAGCAGATAAGGAGGTATCTCCGAAAGAGTGGCCCCTGAGGGTGCCCATAGAACTTCAAAGGCCCAGGAACCATCCCCCTTCCCCTTGCCAAGGAGCAGGGCAGAATCGCAGTTCGCTGCGACGATCTTGTGCAACCCGGCACGCAGGGCGATTGCTCCGCTGCGCGTCTGCACAACATGCGCGCCTTCATGATCAACAACCAGCTGATCATCGATCCAGAGTTTCCCCGGATCATCGCAATTCAGGGCAAAGGTGTAAACTCCGTCGGCTGGCACACGAATGTAGGAGCTGCCTAGCATCCCAAACCCTTTGGCGGGTGTGCCAGGCGGAAGAACAAAGCGATCGGTCACTGTCTCGAATTTGGGTTTTTCCTTTTTAAAATCGGGGATCTTATTCCAGAAGCCGTCATAGACCGAAACATTCACTCCGGGTTCCTCTTTGGAAAGCGTCAGGGGATCCAGGGGGGGGGCCTTGGTCAACTTCGCCTCGGTGGTGCTGCTTCTGCGCTGATCCCCGAAATCCCAACGGCGGGCGAAAGTGGCAGCCTTCAGTGTTGCCGATTTGTCGAGCGTAATAGGCCCCGTGTAGAACTCCGAATCAGGTTTCGGATCACTTCCGTCCAAAGTGTAGCGGATTTCCTGATCGGGGCCGGGAAGGGCCAGTTCCACTTTGCAGTGATCGGTGAAGACTCTTTCCTTGGAAAGTAGCACCGGTGCTGCCGGTGCTGCCTTGATAGTCGCCACTGGATGATCATTGCGGGACATCGAAAACACATTGCGCCCTGCATCGGCTCTGATGAAACGGAAATGATCGGCTTGGTCCGAAAAAATAATGTCACAAACTGTGTGCTCGTCATTCCATCGCACATCGGGCATTGGCGCACCCTCAATGAAGGGATAGAGCAGAACCTTAAACTGAGGGTCAACGCTTCGCGAGGGGATCACCAGTCGTTTCCGGAGCTTACCCGAACTAAAGGCATCATTGTCCGCAACAGTGGCTTCAAGACGCATGGACATCCCATCTTTCTCCTGAGGGATGGCGGCATCAACAATCTGCACAAGTATGCGACGCTTGTCTGGCTGTGGCTTGGCATCACCTCCTTTGGCTTTTGGATCAGGGGGATAATTTTTTGCGCCCAAGACCATCCAGTTTCCTCCAGATTTGATGACTTCCACATCCTCGGGCATCTGCATTGCCCATTCATAGAGATGCGTGGAGTCATCCTTTTTGAGATCATCCACAATCAAAACATAGGGATGTTTTCCCCTTACGAGTGCAGCCGTGCGGAAGGCTTTCTCCACAGGATTCCATATCGCACGCAGAATCGGCCCGTAATGCTCGAAGATCGTCGGTTTGGTACGATTTTCTTCTCCGGCAAAGAACTTGGCGACTGCAGGACAGGTCTCCTTCTCCCATTTTTCTGTGTTGGCAGGGGGCACTTCCCTGCCGACTCCATAGGCAGAAGCCGACCAGCGGTAATCATAAGGATGCTTCGCATCGCTGACTCCAATAGTGATCTCGGGAGTGTCGATGAAATCAATCCACTCACCTCCCGGGGTCGGCCAGGGAGCTTCGGAACGGCCATCCACGAGTACATTGTTATGCAGGTGGCCTGCGGCTGCGTGATAGCCTACCTCTGTAGCCCATTCCCGCCCGAGAGCAGCAAGGGTGAAATTATTAGCGTCCGCATGGTTGTGCCCAACGACCGGATAATCCTGTTTGGCCTCGAAATCGAGCTTGAGTGCGTTGGTATCCTGACGGGACTCGGGAAGTTGGACCACATGAGAGTTAGTCTTCTGGGGTTGATTTGGGTTGTAGTTGGTTGTTGTTGTGCTGTCCATCTCCGACGCAGGGAGGCCGTAGGCCGACCGGAGACGGAGATGGTGCGCTCCTCCTGGCTGCAAAGGTGGATGGGCTGAGATAGCCCAGTTTGCTGTGCGGTCTGAAGGTATTGTATTCCCTGCGGTAATCCTCGATGACCACGCGGGCTTCGGTGAGTGTCCAGAACTGCTCCCTGTTGAGACATTCGTCCCGGAGCCGTCCATGGAAGCTCTCCACATAGCCGTTCTGCCAAGGGCTGCCTGGATCGATGTAGATCGTCTTGATCCTGTTCTCTGACAGCCAAGTTTGGACGGCCTTGGCGATGAACTCACTCCCGTTATCACTTCGCAGATAAGCTGGGGCTCCATGTCGTTGGATAGCTCTTCCCATCCACTCCAGAACGTCCCCACTCTTGAGAGCCCGATCTGCTCGCAGCACATGGCACTCGCGGGTGTATTCATCCAGGATGGTCAGCATGCGAAGGGCACCTCCCCGTGTTGTTCCATCGCAGATGAAGTCCCAAGTCCAGACATGGCCCTTGTGTTCAGCCTTCACGGGCAGTCCGGTCGAGTGGCCTCGACGAACCACCTTCCTCCTGCTCGGCGGAACCCTTAGCCCCAAGGATCTCCTCAGGCTCTGGATGCGCCTTTTGCCCACATGCAATCCTTCCTGACGCAGCAGAGCCGTGATGCGGCGGTAGCCGTATCGCGGATGCTTGTCGCTGAGTTCCATAACCCGTTTGAGGAGTCTCTTCTCCCAAGAGTTCTTCTCCTGAGGTCGATACCAATAGCTCGAACGGGGAACTTTCAGGACATAGCAGACCTTTCTGCCAGACCCCAGTCCTCCCTCAACGGCTTTGAGTGCGTAGGCCCGGCGACTGGCCGGGCTCAGAGCTTTTTTTCGCATACGAATTTGAGAACTCGGTTCTCTAGCAGGGAATCCGCCAGCATCTTCTTTAACTCGGTGTTCTCCCTCTCCAGTTCTTTCAGCCGCTTGGCCTCATTGACCTCCATCTGGCCGAACTGCTTCTTCCATCGGTGGAAACTCACCTCAGAGAGGTTATGCTCTCGGCATACCTCCGCGATGCTCTCACCGGCATCCGCCTGTCTCAGAATACGGATTTTCTCTTCTGTCGTGTACTTCTTGCCTTTCATGTCTTTGGGTTGG
>CAIJRY010000206.1 GCA_903823215.1 uncultured Spartobacteria bacterium | reverse complement strand
GCACCCGAGTAGGCAAGTTGTTCGAACTCAACTCTGGCTGCCTGTATGTCACCGGAAGCAAGAAGTGATTCGGCCAGTTTCAACCGTACTTCGGGAGTGAATCGGGAATCAGGATGAGATTTTAGAAAGGCTTGGGCAGCCGAAATCACACCCTGAGAATCTCCCCTTCTCCCGGTATCCTTGAGGAAGACATTCAGATACTTCTCCCTCTCGGGATCAGCGGAATTTTCGTGAACCGCCTTGGCCATTTCCACATCAGCAACCTCACCTTTGCCTGATTTCATATTCCATTCCGCGGCTGCAAGTCGCGCGCGGGATTTCAGGGAGGCATCCGATGTGCGATCCGCCACCTTCCCCATCAGGATGCCTCCTCTAGGATCACTGCGACGGGCAAGATCGAGAGCAATCTGAAATTCCATCTCCTCGGAAGGCAACCCCGCATTCATCTCAACGATATTCCGGGCTGCCTCGGAGCTATCTAGTACCCCCTTGTCAGTTGAGGCAACGAGTACGGCTTTATTGAAAAGTGCATTTCGTATTAATTTCGGATCGAGAGATCCAGCGAGTTCAAAATCTGCTTTAGCCTCTTCCTTCCTGTTTAAACCCGCATCAGCTATCCCCCTTAAATAAGCCATTTTTGCACGCAAGGGTGAATTTGGTTTATCAGCAACCAAGCCGATGGCATTAATCGGTTCACCTCGTTGAAGCCTTGAGAGGGCCATGACGCATCTTGCCTGATCAGCGAGGATATCATCTCCATATTTTCTGATGAAGGCATCCATCAGAGCATCTCCCTTCTCGTAATGGCTGAGTCTCAACTCGCCCTTGCCCTGATAGAATGCGGCGATCCTTGACCGGGCAGGACGCGACAGATCTTCCGCCCACTTTTTCATCATTGTCGTGTCAGGTGTTGAGGCGTTCGTGTAAAGCTGATCAAGGAGTTGGAATTGTACATCAAGCAACGGATCGTCATCTACCTGATCAATATGTTTTTCCAAAAGATCAATTGCCTGCTGCATCTTTGCATTTTTACCGTCGGCCGTCGAAGCAAGTGTGAGTGAAGCTCCAATCGTGGAGGCTGCACTACACCAGGGAGTGACAGGAGGAACTGAAAGAAAGAGTTTTCGTGCTTCAACACTATTGCCCTCTTGCCATGCGGTCAGTGCCCTCAGGTAGAGAGCCATTGCTTTTCCTTCATCGGTGCTCGGAGTAAAATCATGCAGAAGATTGCGACATTCTTCAGCACGACCTAGCGAAAGAAGGGCAACTCCTTTTTCCAGCATGACATCCTCGGCCAGAGGAGATTCCATCGGGATTTCCGCGAGAAGTTTAAGGGCATCTTCTGTTTGTTTTCCTCCACGCAGTGAGCGGGCAAGTCCCAATGAAATCTGATCGGGATTGATTCCCAGCACTTCGGTCTTCCGGTTCATGAGAGATGAAAAGATTTCTTTTGCAGCAGCAGTGTCGCCTGCTCCGAGTAAAGCCTCTGCCTTCCAGTAGGCGAGGGTGGGATCTCTCCGAATATCGGCCGTGCTGCCGACAGCCAGCGCCTCGTCAAAACGCCTCCCAGTCACCAATAACTCCACAAGTCTCCGAGTAAGATCCATCCGCTTCTTTGCATCCTGTTCCTGCTGGATCTGGGTGCGAAGAACAGCTGCGGAAACCTGCGGGAGATTCTCAGTAACTGCCCGATTTGCCAAATCAGCGGTGGATTTTTCAGAATTGGAACCTGCGATATTTGTTTGTTGGGCTCCGGCAGAAAGGCAGAGCATTAAGAAAATTACCGCTGCAACGCCCTGCGCAGCCATGCTCCGGTATGACTGAAAGGATGATCGGCCACCTCGTTGAGGGTTCCGCTTATTACAAGGCTTCCACCCTGCTCTCCCCCTTCCGGGCCCAAGTCGATGATCCAGTCCGCGCATTTGATAACTTCTAGATTGTGTTCGATAACGATGAGGGTATTTCCGCCGTCGCGCAACCTCAGGAGCACTTCGAGCAGTTTCTGAATATCAGTAAAATGAAGCCCTGTCGTCGGTTCGTCCAGCAGGTAGAGTGTTCGGCCGGTGGCTTTTCTTGAAAGCTCACTTGCTAGCTTCAGCCTCTGGGCCTCTCCTCCTGAGAGAGTTGTGGCGGATTGGCCTAGTTTCAAGTAGCCAAGACCGACCTCTTGCAACAACTCCAGCTTCCCATGGATGGCGGGAATTGCACGTAAAAATCCGGCTGCTTCATCAATCGTCAACTCCAGCACATCGGCAATGTTCTTACCTCGATAGGATATTTCCAATGTCTCCCTGTTAAATCGACGGCCGCGGCAGAGTTCACATTTAACAAAGACATCCGCTAGAAAATGCATTTCGATCCTGATCGATCCATCACCCTGGCATTGTTCACATCGCCCTCCTTTCACATTGCAGGAAAAACGTGAGGGCCCGTAGCCCCTAACTTTTGCCGTTGGAAGTCCGCTAAAGAGTTCCCGGATCGGTCCAAAGACACCTGAATAGGTCGCAGGATTGGAGCGGGGAGTCCTCCCGATGGGGCTTTGGTCGATCACCACCACCTTGTCAAGCTGCTCGACTCCATGAAGGCGTCCATGAGCCCCTGGTGTCTCCTTGGCGTGATGAAACTGGCGTGCGAGTGAGCGATGCAGGATGTCATTAACCAGTGTTGATTTGCCACTTCCCGAAACACCGGTAACGCAGGTTAGAAGTCCGACAGGGAAACCCACCGTCAGATTTTTCAGGTTATTCTCCGTGGCATCGATCACGGTCAGCCATCCCGGCCCCGGTGCCTCTGCGATCGGGGGGCGTTGTTTGATCCGCGGGACGGAGATTTTTTCCGAACCTGAAAGAAATTTACCCGTTAGGGAGTTAGAATTTGCCAAAATCTCAACCGGCGTTCCCTGTGCCACAATTTCCCCTCCCCTCGGACCTGCTCCCGGCCCCATATCAAAGATGTAATCAGCGGCCAGAATCGTCTCTTCATCATGCTCTACAACCACCACGGAATTTCCGAGATCCCGCAGTCCGCGGAGAGTTGCCAGCAATCGTTCGTTGTCCCTCTGATGTAATCCGATGCTCGGTTCATCAAGTACATAAAGCACACCGGACAACCCGGAGCCGATTTGCGTCGCCAGTCGGATCCGCTGTGCCTCCCCCCCGGAGAGGGTACCACTTTCACGATGAAGCGAGAGGTATCCAAGGCCCACTTCGACCAGAAAACCGAGTCTCGTTCCGATTTCTTTAATCAGATCCTCCACCACTTTGCGTTCCATCGAGGTGAGTTCCAGACCCGCCACGACCTCATAAGCCCTCGCTACCGGCAGTGCGCAAAACTCCTCGATATTCCATTCCTGGAGATCCAACCCTTTGATCGTCACACCAAGGATTTCAGGACGCAGACGCTTCCCGTCACATGATTGGCAGGCTTTGCGGGAAAAAAATGCCTTCAGACGATTCTTCTTCAGTTCGCTGCTTGAGCTTTCCATCTGATGCTCAACTAACGCAATCAAACCAGCAAAGGGTTTGCCAGCAAGGCTTGCTTCACCCGTGCCATAGAAGAGCTGGTGCTTGAAAGAATCCGGCAATTGATCGAACGGAATGTCCTGCGATGCACCCGATGCCTCACAAAGAGCCGACAGCATCAGCTGGTAATATTTTCCCATCCGTTTATCAGGAGTTCGCCAGGGCCTTATTGCTCCCTTTGCGAGAGACATTTCATTATCCACGAGTAGAGCTGGGTCACAAAACGGCTGAGTTCCCAACCCCTGACAGGCGGAACATGCACCGAGATGACTGTTGAATGAAAAATGCCGGGGAGTCAGACGCGGCATCGTGAAGCCGGTTTCGGGATTGCAGAAATCAGTGGAGAATCGGGCTTCCCTCCACGCATCACCGGGGTCTCCTGCAAACTGATGCAGCGCAATAACCAGATTGCTTCCCAAGCGTAATGAGGTCTCCAAGGAATCAATCAATCGTTCCCTGATTCCCTCTCCTTGCCCTTCCGTTCGTAACGCCAACCGATCAATCACGGCCTCAATGTGATGCTCCCTGGTCTTGAGGAGCTTGATCGGCTCGGAGCCTCCGAGGTCAACAATCTCACCATCAATCCTCAACCTGACAAGCCCTTCTCGTCTGGCACGATCGATCACATCCCGAAACTCACCCTTTTCCCCCCGTACAAGTGGAGCAAGCAGCATGAGACGAGTCCCCTCCGGCCATCCGAGAATCGCCTCGGCAATTTGTTGCGGAGACTGACGGCGGATCGCCACTCCGGTCACCGGATCATGCGGTACGCCGATTGCCGCATAGAGAACACGGAGGTAATCATAGATCTCGGTCGTCGTCGCGATTGTTGAGCGGGGATTGGGAGGAGCGATTCGTTGCTCAATGGCGATTGCCGGAGAGAGTCCCTCGATATGATCGACCTCCGGCTTCTGCATCTGATCGAGAAACTGACGCGCATAGGCTGATAAACTCTCCACATAGCGTCTCTGTCCCTCGGCAAAGAGAGTGTCAAAGGCAAGGGATGATTTTCCCGATCCGCTGGGCCCCGTGATGACAACCAGCTTATTGCGGGGAATCTCAAGCGTGAGATTGCGGAGATTATGCTGCCGTGCCCCCTTGATTCGAATCACACCTGTTTCTGTCATGTTAATCAAAGTTCATCGATCCAAAGGATGATCCCGGATTCAAATCGGAAAAAAGCGCGCGACATGCATGATATATTATCCCCTGAACCATTAGCATGTTTCCCATAGCGGGCGCACACAAATGCTGCACCCTCACAGGAGTAGGGTCGATTTGAAGCCCTTGTTTGCTGGTAACATCTTAATCAACGCAACTATCCGCGCGACGACGAGAGTCACCAAAACAAGATCACTGGAGTTTTCTCCTCTACCCTTATAAATCCCAGAACTTATTCGCGGGGTTTGTTAAGGACAACCTCTCCACCGTCACGCCATGTCTTGTATGTTTCGATGGAGCTTTGAATGACAGGAAGAGCCTTGTCAGCTGAAAGTATGTCATCCACAACGACCGTCTTATTTTCAAGTGTCTTGTAGTCTTCGAAGAACCGCTTAAGTACCGCAAGTCTGTGGGGAGGCATCTGATGGACATCCTTGTAGCACCAGTATTCAGGATCGTCTTCAACGACAGCGATTACCTTATAATCGAGCTCGTCCTGATCCATCATCACCATCAAACCAATCACACGGGTTTTCACCAGAGTCAGCGGATAGACAGGCTCCTCACCGAGCACAAGAATATCGAGCGGATCACCGTCATCGCCGAGAGTCTGTGGGATGAATCCGTAATTGGCAGGATAATAGACCGCCGAATAGAGCACCCGATCCAGGGTAAGAAGACCACTTTCCTTATCCAACTCATATTTGTTGGAGCTTCCCTTGGGAATTTCGACGATTCCACGAACGACTCCCTCGGAAGAATCAAAACCAGGATCGACATCATGCCACGGGCTGGGAGCTGTCTGATGATAAGGTTTGGGAATTTTGGTCATTGTGTCTGTTTATAAAATACTGGGGGTCTGCTCATGTGACGGGGAAGGGTAAAATCCTACATCCATCATCTGTTCTGTCCACGATTTCCCTCCGGTCGTTGAAATAATTTGGTTCACTTTTGGGGATCTTCAGCCTTCGAAGGAAGGGTAATCCGGTGATCGACATGTCGCCCAAGATCACGGATCCAGAGGTTGAGGATATAGGTCAGCACGACAGCCACATAGAACTGACCAATGATGGCCTGTGTCACCGAAAGTGCCCTGGCAAGATGGGAAATCGGGACGATATCTCCATAACCGAGTGTCGTCTGTGTCACGAAACTAAAGTAGAAAAATTCATCGAAGCTCTGCCTGAGTGCATCAACTCCCAATCCCTTGTTCAGAATTTCCTGAAAGTGGAATGCCTGAGAATTGATCCTGGAAGTTAATGTGTAAAAACAGGCGAAAATCGTCGCGATCCACATGTAAAGATTGCAGGCTCCCAAGACTTCGTCAAATCCGG
>CAIJRY010000205.1 GCA_903823215.1 uncultured Spartobacteria bacterium | reverse complement strand
GGTTTTTATCGCTGCCGCCAAAGAGCAGGGAGCGAGGGTGGCAGTTCCGACACACTGTAGAAACTTAGGAGGGATCTTTTTTGCCTCGGATGATTATGAGTCCCTACCGAAGTATGCTTTAGCTGATCTCTCAAGTAACCGCGTAGCAGCAGAGAAGATGGTCAAAAACTTCCGGGATAATCCTACTTCAGCGAGAGGGGAGGGGGAAATTTCCGGCATTCAGCTTGATGATATGACCCCTCCCTTTACGATCCGAGTTGGCAATGCTCTGCGGCGATGGATTTTCACGCCTGGAGGATTTCAATGGGATTTCCTCCGCGCCAGCTTACTCAATAATGCACCTTGGCTGCGTGATCGTATCTGGAAACTTCGGGCGAATAAAAATTCGCAATACTGCACGATTAGATCCTTAGAACAGCTTCCTGAAAAATTTATTTTTTATCCACTACAATACAGCCCGGAATCGTCCATTAACACGCCTGCGCCGTATTTTCTGGATCAGATGAGGGCAATTGATGCCATCCGTTTTGCGATGCCGAGCGATTGCACGCTGGTCGTCAAAGAGCACCCCTCCTGCATCCTCATTCGCCCCGGAGGTTTAGTTCGGAAGTTGCAAAAAACTGCAGGAGTTGCCGTTGCCCATGTCGGGATGTCTTCAACAGAGCTTATCAAACGCGCTGAAATCACGATTTCCATTACAGGAACAGCAACACTGGAGGCGATGCTGCTTGGATGTCAGGCCATCGCATTAGGTCATAACCTGATCACTCGATTTATTGGAGGGGTATGCCCTTTGAACGATTTGCCGGATTGTATCAGGGAGAAGATGGGGCGAGAATTTACATCGGATATAGCGGTGGACGCAGTTACCGCCATTATCAATGCAAGATACCCAATTAATTATGGAAGCCCAGGCATCCCAGGAGAACCGATTTTGAGAGACAAGAATATCGAGCAGTTTTATTCGGCATTCCTTGAACATTGTCGCAAAGAGGACGCTATTCTTTTAGATGCAACAATCTGATAAAATAATCCCTCCGCGCCGTTGCCCGATTTGTGAGGGAAATTCATTTTGGCCGGTCTCTTTCATTGACCCTGTTACTGGTCATATCATCCGGAGGAGCGAAGGATACTCTTGGCGGCTCTGTAAAAACTGTGGAAGTGCTTCGCCCTCACTTCAGCCTCCGCGCGAAGATTTACAGCAGTATTGGGATAAAAACAGAGTGGAGGAGAGTGCATTTCGTGTCACTGATGAAGTCTGGGCTCGGCGTTTGGCTGATGGTGCAGTATGGGGTAAAAGAACCTTTGATTTTGTTGTTCCTTGGGTTTCAACGGGAGGTAGACGCTTTCTTGATATTGGATGCGGTTTAGGCGGAACAGTCGCTTGTTTTAAGGATAATGGATGGGATGCCCAAGGAATTGATCCAGATTCGAACACGAAGTTTTTCCATGAAAAATTAGGCTTACACACCAGAATCGGTCGATTTGACACGACTGCTCAGGAGGAGAACTTCGATGTGATTTGTATCGCCCACGCGATATACTTTGTCGAAGATCCTAGGGCATTCGTGCAGCAGGTGCGCAAGACATTGTCAGAGCGGGGGGTTTTTGTGATCGTGAGTACTCATTTGCTTTCTTCGATGAGCGCAGGACGCCCAGGATTTGCTCATACTTGGTATCCTACCTTAGAATCATTGATTTACCTCCTGGAGCAAGAGGGATTTGAGATTCTCTGTTCCCGTTCCATGAAAGGCTCCGATATGATTTTGGCGCGTGCATCGGTATCACAGAGACCGCAAGGAGCTCCATGGAAGGCATTGCTGGCCCACAAAACACAACGTCTCAGGTTCCAAACTCTTGGCCGGATCTTGCTGCTTGGCCTGAATTTTGTGAGAGGTCTCCGTAAGGTGCGGAAAAGCTCCTGATTGTTCTAGGGTGAAAGTCTTGCACATCATCGCCGGCCTGAATCAGGGAGGGGCCGAAGGAGCTCTTTGCCGATTGATTACATCGGACGAGGAAGACCATCACGAGGTGATATCACTACTTGACGATGGTGTGCATGGAGCGGCCCTGCGTGTAGCAGGGATTCCGGTACACACGATCGGGATGCGTCGAGGAAGACCTTCGTTGAGGGGATTTCTCAAACTTGTCCGGATCATCAAAAGTATTCAGCCTGACATTGTTCAAACCTGGATGTGCCATGCGGATCTTCTGGGAGGGATCGCCTCCCGGGTGAGTGGTTCTGGAATTGTTGTCTGGGGGATCAGAAACACGTTGCTTGACAATCAAACCACACCACTTTCGACACGGATTGTAGTGCGTCTGTCGGCTCTCCTTTCCTCGTTTCTGCCCACATCCATCGTCAGTTGCTCTACGACGGCAGCGCAACAGCACATCCATATCGGTTACGATTCCAGAAAAATGGTGACGATTCCCAATGGAATCGATCTTGATCGTTTTCAGTCCGATCCGGCAAGTCGAGTTGCCATGCGATCCGAAATTGGAATCATGACTCATGAATGTCTTTTCGGCATGGTCGCCCGCTACGATCCGCAAAAAGATCATAAAAACTTACTCCTGGCACTCCGTGCACTAGCCGATCTCCCCACCTCGCCATGGAAATGTCTACTCGTGGGCCGAGGAATGGATTCCTCAAATACACTCCTGCGGGATCTTCTGGAGGATTTTGGACTGACTTCGCGGGTTTTGCTTCTTGGCGCACGGGATGATATTCCCCAAATCATGAACGCCCTTGACGCTCATGTCCTCTCAAGTGCTTATGGAGAGGGGTTTCCAAATGTGGTGGCCGAGGCCATGGCTTGCGGAGTCCCCTGCGTGGCGACCGATGTCGGAGATGCTCGTCAAATTATTGGCAACTCAGGATGGGTCGTTCCCCCAAAGGATGAAAACTCACTCGCCACGGCATTGGCCAAAGTGTTGGGTGAGTTCGGATCAGATGGGTGGGCAGCTAAAAAAGAAGAGGCACGGATGGCCATCCATCAGAATTTCGGTCTTGGACGAATGCGTGATGCGTTTAAAAACGTCTGGATTTCTTCTCAACTACAAAAGAAGTAAAGCCGGAGAAGAGATCATAAAAGTATCGGACTCAACTTAAATGAAACAAAATATGTCAACTCACGCTGAGGAATTAAAATCTGGGGAGCGCTTTGCCTTTGGTTCCAACTGGAGAAGATTTCACCGGGTTCTCGACGAAAACCGCATTCTTGGGGCGGAGGCCTCGCTCAGGGATATGCTGAACGTGGAAAATCTTCAGGGGAAAACGTTTTTGGATGTCGGCAGTGGCTCGGGGCTCTTCAGTCTGGCTGCTCGTCGTCTCGGGGCTTCGGTTCATTCGTTTGACTACGATCCTCAGTCCGTGGAATGCACGGAAGAACTCAAGCGCCGCTATTTTCCAGATGACTCTCAGTGGGTTGTGGAGACTGGTTCGGTGTTGGATTTGACCTATCTTGGAAAACTGCCGCAGTTCGACATTGTCTATTCTTGGGGTGTTCTTCATCACACGGGCTCCATGTGGGAGGCTTTGTCCAATTTATGCCCGCTGGTTTCTGAAAAGGGTAAACTCTTCATTGCCATCTATAACGACGAAGGCCTTTGTAGTCGGTACTGGCTCGCGGTAAAGAGAGCCTATGTCAGATTTCCCAGTCTTCGATGGCTGCTTGTTTTGATACACACATTCTATCCGTTCCTACCCTCGCGAATCTATCGGGCGTTCACCGGCAGGCTCAACAGGGAGAGAGGAATGTCGGCATGGTATGATCTGATCGATTGGGTTGGGGGATATCCCTTTGAGGTTGCCTCAGTCAAGGAGCTGTTTGATTTTTACCGCGTCAAAGGTTTTCGATTAGAGAACATTAGAACGACGAACAGATCCGGCTGCAACGAACTCGTCCTGATGAAAACGCCCACCAGCACATGTGTGGAATAGCGGGTGTTTTTGGCAGACAAGATGAGGGTGCGTTACATCTGATGGCTGCTGCTCTCAGACATCGAGGGCCTGACGATAGCGGTATCTGGATGGATTCCGACGAGGGAATCGGATTGGCCCACACCAGGTTGGCCATCCAGGATCTCTCCTCTGCGGGTCATCAACCGATGCTCTCTTCGAGTCAGCAAATGGTTTTGGTATTCAATGGTGAGATTTACAATCATCTGGAACTAAGGGAAAAAATTGCCCATGGAGAAGGAGGTGCGTTGCGCTGGCGTGGTCACTCGGATACGGAAACTCTGCTGGCGGGTTTTGAGATCTGGGGTGTTGAAAAAACGATTCGCCATTGCGTCGGTATGTTTTCCTTTGGTGTGTGGAATCGTCGTGAACGCACCCTGACTCTGGGACGGGATAGACTAGGAGAAAAGCCTCTCTATTATGGCTGGAATTCCGGGGTGTTCTTTTTTGCCTCCGATTTGCAGGCACTCAAAGCCCACCCGGCATTCAGTCCGGAGACCGACAAAAGCGCGCTGGCCGATTATCTTCGATATGGCTACATCCCAGCCCCGCAGTCGATTTATTCTGGGATACATAAGTTATTGCCGGGATCAACAGTGACGATTTCGTCACTTTCCCAAGAGCCTGCTATCCCTCAACGATATTGGTCACTGGCAGAGGTGGCCGTGTCAGGACGCCGCTCTCCTTTTTCTGGCAGCGAATCAGAGGCTTTGACTTGTCTGGAAGGGTATCTCTCAGCAGCGGTCAGAGGACAGAAGATCTCGGATGTTCCGCTTGGGGCTTTTCTTTCTGGGGGAATCGACTCTTCCCTGATCACGGCGCTCCTTCAGGCAAACTCAACGCAGCCAGTCCATACCTTCACCATTGGGTTTGAAGAAGAATCCCACAACGAGGCAGATCAGGCCCGCGCGGTGGCGAAGGTTCTAGGAACATCTCACAACGAGCTTTTTCTGACACACTCGAATGTTTGTGATTTCATTCCCTCGCTGGCTTCGATCCATGGGGAGCCATTTTGTGATCCATCCCAGCTGCCAACGCTGTTGTTGAGTCGCTTCGCCCGACAATCCGTCACCGTGAGCCTCTCTGGCGATGGAGGGGATGAGCTTTTCTGCGGATATGAACGCTATCGAATGTTCTCACAGATCTCAAAATTTCCGAGCGCGATTCGAGGCGCGATCTCAGTTTTGCTGGCTTCTCCATCCACAAACAACTGGGATCGTATGGCAGGCGTCATCAATCATGGCCTAGCGAGAATAGGGCGAAAGAGGGTCACGATGGCCGGTGACAAAGCGCACAAGATAG
>CAIJRY010000204.1 GCA_903823215.1 uncultured Spartobacteria bacterium | reverse complement strand
ATGCGGCGGGATTCAAGAAGTGGTTTGAATCCACAAAGAAGAAACTCAAGACGGACGGCCACTTCCTCATTCCTGCCAAAAAAGGAGAGCCCATCATTCTCCAGGAAACGGCGCAGAATCCCCATGAGAGACTGATCGAGCAGTTCCGCACAGCCAGACATCCCAAGGATCAGGTGACGGCCCTAGACTCTGCTCTCAAGTCCCTCAATGACTTTGCCACCGAGGTGGACGAGCTTCGCTCTCTCGCCGCGGAAGTGGAAGAGGCCGCCAAACGCGGAGGCAGGATTCATGCAGCCAAGGCCATCGAGCTTCTGATCGCCCGCAACGAGATCTGCTCCCGCCATGAGGAGCTGAAACCGGGCCCCAACGCTGCCACGGTTGCAGGACTTCTCTCCGAATCCCCCACCAAGCTGACCGAGATCTTCACGGAAATACCCGCCGCAAAATACGGAAGGGTTTTGGAGGCATTCCCTGATGCATTTCCCGAGAACTGGGAAGAGAGAGCTCTTCGGTTGACCAAAACTTCCGAGCCCCGTCTCAGTGGTGAAATCCTGAAGCTTTTCATCGCACAAAATAAACGCGAGGTCTTTGTTGAGCATACGCGCCGCATCATCCGCGAGCGCTCTGCCAGTTCGGACTTTGTCCTATGGCTTTGCAAAGACCGGGAAAAGGCACTTCCAGAAGTCATCGATGAGGAGCTCTTTGCCGCGATCCTTGCCGCCATGGAGGCAGATCTCCATGCCGAAATCAAAAGCAAGAGACTTGAGGAATTCCTGTTCGAGGATCGGGAGCTTGTTGCCGATCTTCTTGGCAAGGCAGAACGCGATTCCGCACGCCAAGCCATGCGCAAGGTCATGATGACTCCCGTCTTTGCGGATCTGAACCGACGCTCCCTGCTTGCCCGCATCCTGAAGGTTCATCCCGAACTGGAATCGCTTGTGACCGGAGGCGACCAGGAAACTCCGACTCCCCGCGGTGAGAGTCTTATTGTCTCGTGGGCCAGTCTTCAGCGGCGCAAGGAGGAGCTCGAGCACATTGAAAAAGTACTCATTCCCCAGAACATCCGCGATATTTCCACAGCACGATCCTACGGCGATCTGAGGGAAAATTTTGAATTCAAGTCCGCCAAGGAGCAGCAGGCCGTTCTCAACCGCCAGAAAGGAGAACTCGAACTCATGCTCAACAATGCCCGTGGCACCAATTTCGAAAACATCGACACCTCGGTGGTTTCCATCGGAACCGTAGTCACGCTGGAACCAGTAAACGGGGGTTCCTCTGAAACCTATAGCATTCTGGGTGCATGGGATGGTGTGCCAGAGAAGGGATGGGTCTCCTATCAGGCGGTCATCGGACGCGCGCTGCTAGGAAAAAAGGTTGGAGAGATTGTCGAGCTTCCCAGCGAAGACGGTACTCACTCGGTAAAAATCGCCGCCATTTCCCAGTTCACCGATGTAGCTTCTCTCGGCACGACAGTTGCTTGACCCTCTCGTCGGATTTTTCCTTCACATACTCTCTTGATTCAAAAATTCACATCAGGCACAATTCAATACTTAATATTCCATATTTACCCATGAGCGACACCACCATCACAGCCATCCACGCCCGCGAAATCCTTGATTCACGCGGCAATCCCACCCTCGAAGCCGATGTGTATCTGGCAGGCGGAGCACTTGGACGGGCCGCCGTCCCAAGCGGTGCCTCAACCGGTGAGCACGAAGCTGTCGAATTGCGAGACGGTGTGAAAAGCCGTTATCTCGGCAAGGGCGTTGCCAAGGCCGTTGGCAATGTCAACAACCTCATCGCTCCCGAACTCGTCGGATACAATTCCCTCGATCAGATCTCGATCGACAAGCTGATGATTGCCCTCGACGGCACACCAACCAAAGGAAAACTCGGTGCCAATGCCATTCTGGGTGTTTCGATGGCCGTGGCCCGCGCTTCCGCCACACAGCTTGGCCTTCCACTTTACAAGTATCTTGGCGGCCCTAATGCCAAAGTACTGCCTGTTCCGATGATGAACATTCTCAACGGGGGAGCGCACTCGGACGCACCCATTGATTTTCAGGAATTCATGATCATTCCCAAGGGACTGCCTTCGTTCTCCGAAGCACTCCGGGCCGGAGCCGAAATCTTCCACGCACTCAAGGCTGTGCTCAAAGATCGCGGCCTTTCAACCGCCATCGGTGACGAGGGTGGGTTCGCGCCGAAACTTGACGGTGCCGAGGATGCCTTGGATTCCATCGCCCTTGCGGTTAAGAAAGCCGGTTACAAATTCGGCACACAGATCGCCATCGCGCTGGATGCTGCTTCCAGCGAATTTTACGATGCCTCAAAGAAGAAGTATGTTTTCAAGAAATCCGACGGCAGCGTCCGCACCGGTGCAGAGCTTGTTGATTACTACAAGGGACTCGTGGCCGAGTACCCCATCATCTCGATCGAGGATGGTTGTGCTGAGAATGATTGGGCCACATGGAAGCTCCTCACAGAGGTACTTGGAGACAAGGTACAACTCGTAGGGGACGATCTCTTCGTCACCAATGTCGATTTCCTCCGCAAGGGAATCGAGAAAAGTGTTGCCAATTCGATTCTTGTCAAAGTGAACCAGATCGGTTCACTCACCGAGACCTTCGATGCCATCGAGCTTGCCAAAGAAAACAGCTACACCGCAGTGATCAGTCATCGCTCGGGAGAAACCGAGGACACCACGATCTCCGATATCGCCGTCGCCACCAATGCAGGTCAGATCAAGACCGGCTCCCTTTGCCGCACCGACCGTGTTGCCAAATACAACCAGCTTCTTCGTATCGAAGAAGAATTGGGCGAAGATGCTATTTACGGAGGCAAGTTAAAGTGGTAGTTACTCGTCGATGACATCAGGTCTGAGCATACAGACTCCCCACTCCGCAGTGGGGAGACACAGGCGTTCGCAGTCATATTTTTTGCCTGCGGCGATGCGCGTCGTCTGGGTGCTGATTGTCTTTTCAGCATTGATCACAGCCGGATTCACCTTTTATCCCGAGTGGCTTCGTCTCAATGAGATGAAGCTTCATCTGGCAAAACAGAAGGCCCAATTGGAAGAGCTTCAGAAGCTTTCCCAGCAGCGCACTCAGGAAGTACACTTTCTCCAGACAGACCGTGACTATCTTGAAATCATCGCCCGGGATCGTCTTGATATGATGAAGGAAGGGGAAACCATCTTCCGTTTGAGCGGTAATGCTCACACTCATTGAGCATAGCAGCAAATCCGTTTGGGCAGATTATGGAAAGGCTATTGGCGATTTAGAGAATCGATCTATTACCAAAAAATCGCGGCTTGTCCCGTTAATCACCCCCATCAATTTTAGGCTCTAACCTAATAGCCTCAGCATAGACTCCACTCCCTTCTCATGTCCGAACAACAAATCGATCTCAGCACTCTGGATGCCTCCGCACTCGCTGCCCGTCTCGCGGCACTGCGGAGGTTTCTTTGACTCAGCCACATTAGCGGAAGAACTGAGCAGCATTGAATCCCGGATGGCGTTGCCGGGCTTCTGGGACAATCGCGAGGCGGCGCAGAAAGATATGGAGCGCATCTCGGCTCTGAAAGCAAAGCTCACCCCCCTCGCCCAACTTGAATCGCGCGTCAATGATCTGGAGATCCTCAAGGAAATGGCCGGAGAGGAATCCGATGTCGCTTCCCGCGCACAGGCATCGCGTGAAGTCCTCTCCGAGTTCAACACCTTGACGACGGAAATCGAGAAATTCGAGCTTCGACAGCTTCTCTCCAACGAATTCGACAAGAACGACGCCTTCATCACGATCAATTCGGGAGCGGGCGGCACCGAGTCGTGTGACTGGGCCGATATGCTCATGAGGATGTACAAGCGCTGGATCGAACGCAGCGGCTTCACGGCAAGCGTTATTGATATTCAGGAGGGGGATGAGGCTGGAATTAAATCGGTTACACTTGCAGTCAAGGGTGACTATGCCTTCGGCTATCTCCAAACAGAGCGAGGAGTTCATCGGCTCGTGCGTATCTCACCTTTTGATTCCGCAAAACGACGCCACACCTCGTTTGCCAGCCTTGATGTCAATCCCGACATTGAGGATGCACCTGTTGAGATTGATGAAAAGGACATCCGTGTCGATACCTACCGCTCCGGCGGCAAGGGAGGACAGAATGTGAACAAGGTGGAAACGGCGGTTCGCATGACCCATGAGCCGACAGGACTTGTCGTGGCGTGCCAAGCCGAGCGCAGTCAGCTCAAGAACCGCGTCATGGCCCTCAAGATGCTCAAGGTGAAACTCTACCAGATGGAAGTTGATCGCAAACGAGCAGAACTGGATCGCCAATACAGCGAGAAGGGTGAAATTGCTTGGGGAAGCCAAATTCGCTCCTATGTCTTCCAACCCTACCAGATGGTGAAGGATCACCGTACCGGCGTGCAGACCGGCAATGTGCAGGGAGTCATGGATGGAGATCTCGATGCCTTCGTTGAAGCGAAGCTCAGGGGAGTGACCAAGGGGAGCATCGACGCAGACGACGATCTGTAGGGGCGACCTGAACTTTTGAAGGAGAGCGGCGTTGTTGCTCGCTTGCGGTGTTCCGCTGCACTCTCACGCCTTGCACTCCATCCAAAATCCCTGCGCCCAGGGACTACCCTTGAAGGTTTTCTAAGTGGCATTTTTCCAGAAAATCCACCCAAACCAAACAGCAAGGAGGGTAAAAATGCCCATGATGAGCCAGTAGATGATAGGGCTTTCACCTCTCCTTACCGTCCAAACATAAAATTCGGTTTGTTTCGTATAAAATGATCCTCCGAGAAAAATCAGAAAACCCAAATAGAGCAAAAAGGGAAAAATCCCTCGGCCTCCAACAAGCCCATAAGACGGCGGAAAATGTGCGGATTGCGCTGAAGCAGAGTTCATTCCCTCAATCATCAGAAAGAGCAACAGGAACTTTTTGAGGCTCATGTGTCTTCAGATTAGAAGGAGTGAGAATTTTTCTTTTTCAGATTTCAGCTTTCAAGTCTCAGCATTATCACTGCCACCCCTCTATTTCCTCCTCATCCACCATATCTTGAACTGAGCCAGTGCTCTGCTGCGGTGGCTCATGGTATGTTTGATCTCTGCGGAAAGTTCACCAAAGGTTTCGGTATAACCGATTGGCATGAAGATCGGGTCATAACCGAAGCCGCCTGAGCCTTTGACTTCCGTGGCCAGAATTCCCTCTACGGTTCCATCGAAGACGGCAAGCGTTTTCCCCCTCTCGGCGACAGCCAGAACGCAGCGGAATCGTGCCGTGCGTTGCTCATAGGGAACATCGACCATTTTTTTCAGAACAAGTGCTGTATTGGCTACATCAATACTGCCGATACCTGAAAAACTTGAGGCGGCGTAGCGAGCAGAGTAGACACCCGGTTCTTTGCCTATTGCATCCACTTCCAGACCAGAGTCATCGGCTAGGACGATCCCGGGAACATGGAGGGAAATCCCCTCGGCCTTGAGCTTGGAGTTTTCTTCAAAGGTCACCCCCGTTTCCTCGATTTCAGGAAGATGGTTATATTGAGTGAGATCAACTACCTTTACCCCATCACTGAGCATGGTCTGAATCTCGCGGGTCTTGTGCCTGTTGCGGGTGGCCAAAAGAATTGTCGTCAGCGACTTGGCGAAATCGTCGTTTTCGTTTTCCATAGAGGACTCCACTTCGAACCAGATGTCCCTTACCCGCAAGCACTATCCTTTCCCTGAATTTGAACCCCGCTGGCAGCAGCATTGGGTCGGCACACAAGTCTTCCGTGCGTCCAATCCCGGAGATCCTGATTTCCGGCCTGGGGCGAAGAAATATTTCGTGCTCGATATGTTTCCTTATCCGAGTGGTGACGGTCTGCATGTCGGCCATGTTGAGGGATACACCGCCACCGATATCCTTGCCCGTTATCACCGCCTCAAGGGTGACAATGTGCTGCATCCGATGGGCTGGGATGCCTTTGGTCTTCCCGCCGAGCAGTATGCGATCAAGACCGGCCAGCATCCGCGCATCACCACCGAGCGCAATATCAACAACTTCCGCGCTCAGCTTCAGTCGCTCGGCTTCAGCTACGACTGGTCCCGCGAAATCAGCACGACCGATCCCGAGTATTTCAAATGGACGCAGTGGATCTTTCTCCAGCTTTACAATGCCTGGGTGAACCCGCTCACAAACAAGGCAGAGCCGATCTCGACCTACACTGGATCGGATCCTGACAGCGTCCGTCTCGCTTATGTTTCTAACAAACCGGTGAACTGGTGCCCGGAGCTCGGCACCGTGCTGGCAAATGAGGAAGTCGTTGATGGGAAAAGTGAAGTCGGAGGATTCCCCGTGGAGCGTCGTCCGATGCGCCAATGGATGCTACGTATCACCTCCTATGCAGAACGGTTGATCGCCGATCTCGATGGCCTCGAATGGCCGGAGTCGATCAAACTCCTCCAGCGTAACTGGATTGGCCGCAGCGAAGGGGCGGAGGTTCGATTTGAGATCGAGGGGGTAGATGCCTCTGTCACTGTCTTCACCACACGGCCTGACACACTCTTCGGTGCCACTTACTTGGTTCTGGCTCCCGAACATCCGCTTGTGGAGGCCATCACCAATACCGGACAACTGAAGGCTGTTACCAGCTACAAGAAAGCCTGCTCTTCCAAGAGCGATCTGGAGCGCACTGATCTCGCGAAGGAAAAGAGCGGTGTCTTTACCGGTGCCTACGCCATGAATCCGGTGAATCATGAAAGGATCCCAATCTGGATCGCCGATTATGTCCTCACCGGTTACGGCACCGGGGCCATCATGGCCGTTCCAGCCCACGACGAGAGGGATCATGAATTTGCTGTGGCCTTTGATCTGCCGATCATTCCCGTTGTCACGACAGCTGATGCATTCGAGGGATGTTTTTGCGGCGAAGGAATCGCGGTCAACTCCGGTTTTCTCAACGGCCTCCAAACACTAGAAGCCAAAGCAAAAATCATCACATGGCTTGAGGAAAAGGGTCTCGGGCAAGGTACGATTTCGTACAAGCTGCGTGACTGGCTTTTCTCCCGTCAGCGTTACTGGGGGGAACCCTTCCCTATCGTTTGGGAGAATGGTTCCCACCGGGCTCTTTCCCATGAGGAACTCCCTGTGGAGCCACCAGAAATGGAAGATTTCAAACCAACGGGTACTGCGGAACCACCTCTTTCCAAGGCAAGCGAATGGGTGCGCTATGCCGAGACTGCACAACGCGAGCTCAATACCATGCCCCAATGGGCTGGTTCCTGCTGGTACTACCTTCGCTTCTGCGATCCCAAGAACAAGGATCGCTTCATCAGCGCCGAGGCCGAGCAATATTGGATGGGAAGTCAGGGGACTACCGGAGGTGTTGATTTGTATGTCGGGGGAACCGAACACGCCGTGCTCCATCTTTTGTATGCCCGCTTCTGGCATAAGGTGCTTTTTGATCTCGGCCATCTGACCACACCCGAGCCATTCCAGAGACTCGTGAACCAAGGAATGATCCTCGGTGACGATGGACAGAAAATGTCCAAAAGCCGTGGGAATGTGGTCAACCCCGATGAGGTTATCGCCGAATACGGGGCGGATTCCCTGCGGCTCTACGAAATGTTCATGGGACCGCTGGAACATGGCAAACCTTGGAGTACCACGGGCGTCGAGGGCGTTTACCGTTTTCTTGCCCGTGTCTGGCGTCTCGCCATGACAGAGAATCATGAGGGCAACTACATCCTCTCAGAGGATCTGGCCGAACAGGAACTTACCAATGCTCAGCGGCGCATGCTTCATGCCACGATCAAGAAAGTCACTCACGACATCGAGTCACTCTCCTTCAATACCGCCATCTCCCAGATGATGATCTGCACCAATGAATTCACCACTGCCAAGCCCCGCCCTCTCGAAGCGCTGCGACTCTTTCTACCTCTACTCAGCCCCTTTGCCCCTCACCTAACAGAAGAACTTTGGTCTCGCTTGAGCACGAAGTTTTCTGGCTTCGATGGACTCGCTTCCCAATCTCAATGGCCTCAGTGGAATGAGGAATATCTCACTGTGGACGAGATCTCCTATGCAGTGCAGATCAATGGAAAGGTTCGTGAGCACATTACTGTTTCCGTTTCCGCCGATAAGGAGACCGTTGAAAAAGCAATTTTTTCCAACCCCTCGGTTGCCGCTCATCTGGAAGGCAAAGAGATCAAAAAAGTAGTTGTTGTTCTGGGGCGTCTCGTAAATATCGTGGTCGTCGGATAATTTATACCCACCCCGTCTTACATGAAATTACAGTCTATTCTCGCACTTGCCGTCATCATCCCTCTCTTATCTGTTCTCCATGCTGAGGACTCTCCGCTGGAAAAGCAGATGCAGATTCTTGCAAAAGGTACTAAGCAGCTCTCCATGCAAGTGAATGATCCGAGCAGGCAGCAGTCGACAGTGACACTGATTGAGTCCCTCAGAAAAGCTGCTCTCGATTCCCAGAATCTCCAACCACGCAAGACCGCCACCGTGCCGCAGGCTGATCAGGCACCGTTTCTGGCTGCTTATAAGGCCCAGATACAGAAGCTCTCGGACACCTATGGCCAGATCGAGGAAGCTGTGAAAGCAGGTCAGTATGACAATGCAAAGTCCCTTCTTGGCAAGCTTGGCCAACTCAAGAAGGAAGGACACGGGAAGTTCAAGCAGGACTAGAGCGTTTTAAGTAATAGTGTGGCCATCAATTTGCGAGTGCCATGTGGTCGGATGGCAAGGAGCAAGCGAAAGCGACTGTAGTCGCGCTAGCCCGAACGCGACGCCGCCAAACGGCCCTATGCCACCGTCAACGAATGGCTATAGGATTGCTTAAACCGCTCTAATAATAGCATCTCTCCGAGAGTCCGGATAACACTATCAACCGTTGGAAATTCTCAGACCGACTCTCCTCAACCTTATGCGGCAACTACCTACCCGCACGGAAAAATTACTTCGACGCTGCCTTGCTGCGGTTCTGGATATAGGAACTCCGGGCTGCCAGATAACGATCGAGTGTGTTCTCTGTGACAGCATCGTAAGCACCGAGTCTGTCGTGCAAGGTGCGTACCGAATCAGGCGTCGTCACGGCAGGCATCCAAACAACCGCAGGGAACCAGATCGACACCCAAAAGACCGGGCTCAGAGCGATGTCTCCCGCCAAACCAACCGTATCTCGTGCGCTTCTTGGGCCAAAAATAGGGAGTACGACATAGGCTCCATGACCGATGCCCCATTTGGCAAAGGTCTGTCCCGTATCGGGACGGGGCAGATCGGCCAGTGCGGGAATACGATCCGAAACTTTCATGACCCCCCCCACACCCGCGACGGTATTGACCATAAATTTTTCGGACTCCTGTCCCGCGCTCTTCAGCTTCCACTGCAAGAGATCATTCACGAACCGCTTCGGGAACTCCAGATTGTCAAAAACATTGAAGACTCCCTTCCTCACCACGGAAGGGACCACGGTATCATAGGCCCTGGAAACAGGACGGAAGATATATCTGTAGATTTGATGATTCACCCAGAAAGTTCCCCTGTTCAGCGGCTCGATCGGATCAGGAACAGAAGCAGCGCGACCATACTCGTCATTCAGATCGTCATCGGGAAGGCGAACCGACTTGCCATCATGAGATTTGACCCTGGGTGAATTTGCTTTTTTCACCACTGTGACCGCAGCGGTTTTCTCCGCATCGGATGCATGGATGGCACTTTGGGCTGCCATCATGAAAAGGCATACCACGATAATAGGATTGATTTTCATTTTGAGGTAGCCAGTGAACGGTTGAGTGCCTTGATCACAGCTTCCGCCCCGCCCTGCTTGAACTCGGCATCAAACTGCGTCCTGTAGTTGGCGATCATGCTCACCCCCTCGATCACGACATCCGTGATGCGCCAGCCGTCAGACTCATCAAGACGGTAAACGACATCGTAGTGACTTCCCTTGTAAGAACTAGTTGTCGGGATCTCGACGCGACCAGGTGCCGGAGATGAGGCTGCCTTGAAAGTAACCGAGGGAAGTTCGCCGGGAGTAAATTTTGCGGTATAGGTACGGATGATCAGCGTCGTAAAAAGACCGATGGCTTCCTTTTGCTGCTCCGGTGTGAACTGACGCCATCCCGGACCGACGGCACGACGGGTCATGGTTTCGAAACTGAGTATGTTTTGCAGTGTCGGTTTTACCCCTGTTGCCAAGGCATTGCGATCCGGCGCGTGCGCTGCGATTTCAGTGACTTGGTTGACGGCGGTCTTAAGACGCTTCTCAGCCTCATCGGTGGAGGCAATCAAAGCACCCCGTGAGAATAGGCAGAAAACCAATACTAGAAGAGGAAGCTGTCGTTTCATCATGGCGAAGGCAGGCTTTTCTTTTCCTTGGTTTCCTTGTCTTTGTCAATGGATCCGAACGCCATTTTTCCAATTAGCGACTCCAGATCGACTGCGGATTCCGTCATGGTGATTCTTGCTCCGGGCTGAATAAAGGTGCTATCTGCTCCTGGAGAGAGAGCAATATACTTGTCACCGATCAACCCGGAAGTCTTGACGGAAGCCATGGAATCCGTGGGCAGATGAAGGATTGAAGTCAGACGGAGGGTTGCTATGGCGCTGTAATCCGATGGATCCATCCTGACACTCTCGACCCTTCCCACCGAGACGCCGGAGAGCAGCACACTGCATCCGGGATGAATACCACCCGCATTGGCAAATCGGGATTCGATCAGATAAGAATTGCCGCTGACCATGGAACCTGTGCCCAGCTTGATCGTCAGGTAGGCAAGCGCAGCCAATCCAAGCAACACAAAGACGCCTACCGAAAGTTCGAGTTTGGTATTTTTCATAAAATAATCACATGGTGAAGTTTGTTTGGCGGATTGCGTCAATAGAATTGCTGAGAGCCTCCGCGCTGTCACGAAAACCACACACAACCGGCTGAACTGATGCGGAAAATTCCGCTGGAGTTCCCTCGAAGCAGATTTTTCCCTGATTCAACAGGGCAACCCGATCGCTGGCAACCAACGCCTCGGGAACATCATGAGTGACGACCAGTGCTGTAAAATGGAACTGGCGTTGATATTTGGCAATCATCGTGAACACTGCATTCCTGCGAATGGGGTCAAGTCCAGCCGTCGGTTCATCAAACAGGACGAGTTCGGGCTGCGTCACAATGGCGCGGGCAAGCGCAAGTCGCTTTTGCATTCCGCCGGAAAGTTGACCGGGATAGCGCTCATGAAAATCATCCATTTCGAGTTGACGCAGGGCTTCCATACTGCGTTCACGAATCTCCCTGAGGCCGAGGTTTGTGGTCTGCTCCAAAGGCAAAGCCACATTCTCCAATGCAGTCAGAGAATCAAAGAGGGCATTGCTTTGAAATAGAAAGCTGCATCGTTTGCGAAACTCCGTGCGCAAGGCGCTGTCCGCAGCGGTAAGCAGTCGTCCATCGAAACTAATCCTGCCGGCATCGGGATGGAGAATATTTGCAAGACACTTGAGAAACACGGATTTGCCGGCCCCGCTTGGGCCAAGAACAGTAAAAAGGCTGCCTCGTGGCACCCCCAGATCGATCCCGTCAAGGACGCAACGCGTGTCGAAGGACTTTCGCAAGCCTTCAACTTGAATAATGAACTCCCGGTCAGCCACTCTCATCTTCAGACAAAAAAGGAGGTGATGATGTAATCAGCTATCAGCACGATGATGCTGGAATAGACAACCGCCCGTGTCGTGGCCGCACTCACTCCTCGCGCTCCGGTAGCCGTACGGGAGCGATCGGCATGAAATCCCTGCCATGCACAGATACTCATGGATAAAAGCCCGAAGATGAGTGCCTTCATAAAACACTCCCTCAGATCCCTGAACTCGACGGCATGTTCCACTGATGACCAGTACACGCCTGAATCGACACCCAGCAGAAGAGATCCTGAGAGAGCCCCCCCCCAGAGTCCCACCACCACAAAAAGCGCCGTCTGGGCGGGAAAAGTCAGCAGGGAGGCGATCAGCCGAGGAGAGACCAGATAACCGTGACTGCTCACTCCCATGGTCTCCAGCGCAACGATTTGTTCCGTACTGCGCTGCATCCCGAGTTCCGCAGCCAGTGCCGAACCGGCTTGCCCAACCAGCATCAGGGCAGCCAGCACGGGAGCCATCTCCCTCACCAGACTGAGCGAAACCAAAGCCCCGAGCAATCCTTGGGAACCAAAGCGGCTTAGTACATGATACCCCTGCAATCCCAGCACCAATCCGGTGAAAATACCGACGATCAGGATCACGGGCAGACAGACAGTCCCCTGTTCATAAACGGCCCTGATCACCCGATGTCCCAGCCTTCTGGAATGCGCCACCGATGACAACGACCTACCAGTGAACACGGCAAAATCACCGAATCCGGAGATTATCTGAAGACTCTGAGTACCTATCAAATGCAACATTGCTTCAAGTGATAGCCATAAGGAAGGACTTCTACAAGTGGGTTGACTGGGACTCGAACCCAGAACCAATACCTTAAAAGGGTACTGCTCTACCATTGAGCTATCAACCCATAGCAACACCCCGCAGGCTAACTCACGGGAGTGGTGGGGGAAAGAAAATGCTATTACTTCGCCAGCATGTCGAGGGCTTTTTGGATTTCCTGCGCCGCTCCACCAGTCTGAGCACTAAGCGAGGCCCAAGCAATCTTGCCATTCTTGATGATGAAGGACTGCCTTTTTGTCACGCCGATCACGGGAATCAGCGGCACATGAAATGCCTCGGCAACCTTCCCACCGGGGTCGGCAATCAAGGTGAAGGGAAGCTTCCGGTTCTCATGAAATTTTTTCTGGGCTTCGACGGAATCCTTGCTCACCCCGAGAATCTGCAATCCCTTGGCATGAAGCCCCTCATAGGCATCGCGCAGCGAACAGGCTTCGGCAGTGCATCCTGGTGTCTCGGCCTTAGGATAAAAATAGACGAGCGTGATTCCCCTGGCATAGACATCGGTAAAATTGACCGCCTTGCCTTCCTGATCCTTGGCAGTGACTTGCGGTGCCGGAGATCCAACTGAGAGCGGATCGGCGGAGGCCGCATGAGCGAAGAGGGTAAAAAGATTCATTGTTAAAAGAAGTGCCAGAAAGCGTTTCATTGGATTACTGATACCATCATCGTTGTGCATCACAAGCATCACAAGCGTTTCGACGGTTGTCTCTCTTCTGAAAACAAAGCTATTTCCTCACCCTCCTGTCTCATGAGTTTCATCGGTAAAAAGTCCCTGCTAATCATTTCGGCTATCGTATTCCTTGTGCTCGCTACCCTGATGCTTATCAGGAGCCAACTCCATCCACCCACCGATACACGACTGACATCTCCAATTCCGCTCCTTCAGGAGGTTCTTAAATCAACAGACTCCCCAGTATTCATCACACCCGAGTTTTTTCCATCTATTGCCTCACTTTCAGGCCCTCAAGTATCGCTCCTCCCCTCAATTGCCGACTCTGAATCGGCAGCAAGGGACAAATCGGCTTTCTGGAAAATGAACCGTGAACGCCATTTCGGAGCGCTCTTCCTGGGGGCAAGTCCAGTTTGGCAATCACTCACCAAGTCACTGCTTGCCTCCTCCCTTTGGACACTCACCGATGTCTCTCCCTGGGGATACCTATTCAGACCAAAAGGTGACCATGTCACAGACTGGCAGCTTCCATCCGATCAAAAGCTCAGGGAAACTTGGCCGAATACAAAAGATCGCGCCCGATACATGATGCTGACCGCGTCCAATCTGGCTGAGATCAACCGGCTCTCCGAAGCGACACAGTTGCTTGATAGGGCTGCGACAATGAAGGAACTCCCCTCCCTCCTGCCAAGTACCAGAGCCTCCCTGTCAGCATCACAGGGTCATTGGCAAGATGCAGCGGGATATGCGAAGAAATCCCTCGATGCTGATACCGGCAACCATGCCGCCCGGGAGATTCTCATCCGGGCACTCATTGAGACAGGAAGCGCCGATGAGGCACTGGATAACGCCCATTCATTGATCACCCTCAAAGGAGAAAATGAAAATTCGCTCTTCCTGCTGGCACGAGCGGCCAATGCCGCCAACTCCGGAAAGGAAGAGACCGATGCGCTGTTAAGGCTTGTCACGCTTGCCCGTCGTCATAGGGAACCACTCGGGGCCAGTCTCACCTATCTTGGGCAGGCCTATGCCAAACAGGGAGAACGGGGTAACGCCCTGCGGGCATTCCAAGAGGCGGCGCTGGCACCAGAACTTTCCGATGAGCAACACGGGGTGATTCGGGAATTGATGGATCACATCATGGAAGGGAACGCCTCATCATCCACCCTTCCCACGCTTAAAAAACCACTGGATACCAATCCATGATGGATTTAGCTCCCCACTTTGATAGGATCAGCCGATGAGTTCCCGTAAAAAATCCCCTTCCAAGTCTTCGTCGAAATCCCTGGCTCGCGCCCACTCCTCACTTCTGCTGGATGGCCCGAGCCGCGCCGCCAGCCGCGCCATGCTCTACCCCGTGGGATTCAGCGACAAGGATTTCAAGAAATCGATCGTCGGCGTTGCCTCGACTTGGAGCATGGTCACTCCATGCAACATGCACATCGACGCTCTGGCCCGCGAATCGGCGCTCGGCATCGACAAAGCAGGTGGCAAGGCGATCATTTTCAACACCATCACCATCTCCGATGGCATCTCGATGGGCACCGAAGGAATGAAATACTCCCTTGTCTCACGCGAGGTTATCGCCGATTCGGTTGAAACCGTTGCGGGTTGTCAGGGATTTGACGGGCTTGTGGCTATCGGCGGGTGCGACAAGAATATGCCGGGCTGCATGATCGCCATCGCCCGTCTGAATCGCCCATCCGTCTTCGTCTATGGCGGCACCATCCTGCCGGGATGTCTCAATGGAAAACTGGTTGATGTTGTCTCCGTCTTTGAAGCCGTCGGGCAGGAAGCCGCTGGCAGCATCTCCTCCAAAGAGCGCCAAGCCGTGGAGTCATGCGCCATCCCGGGCCCTGGCTCCTGCGGCGGTATGTACACTGCCAATTCCATGGCCTCCGCCATCGAGGCCATGGGAATGAGCCTTCCAAATAGCTCCGCTCAAGCCGCCATCTCCTCGCACAAGGTGCAGGATTGCCGCGATGCAGGGGCGGCTGTTCTCAACCTCCTGAAGAAGGGGATACGCCCGCTCGACATCATGACACGCGAGGCTTTTGAAAATGCCATCACCGTCGTCATCGCCCTCGGCGGTTCCACCAATGCGGTATTGCATCTGCTGGCCATCGCCCATTCCGCCGGCGTGAAGCTGACCCTGGAAGACTTCACCCGCATCGGAAAACGCGTTCCCGTCCTAGCTGATCTGAAACCAAGCGGAAAATATCTCATGTCCCAGCTTGTCGAAATCGGCGGCATTGTTCCGCTGATGAAGCAACTGCTCGCCGCCGGACTCCTGCACGGCGACTGCATGACCGTCACCGGCAAGACCCTCAGACAGAACCTTGCAGCCTTCAAGCCGTATCCGAAGGATCAGCAGATCGTACGCCCCCTCTCCGATCCAATCAAATCCGAGAGTCACCTCGTCATCCTGAAGGGCAATCTCGCTCCGGGTGGAGCTGTCGCCAAAATCTCTGGAAAGGAAGGTCTTCGTTTTGAAGGAAAGGCACGCGTATTTGAATCCGAAGAGAAAGCACTTGAGAGCATCCTTTCGGGAACAATCAAAAAGGGTGATGTCATCGTCATCCGTTATGAAGGCCCCAAGGGTGGCCCTGGGATGCGCGAGATGCTTTCCCCCACCAGCGCCGTTATGGGGCGGGGACTCGGCAAAGATGTCGCCCTCATCACGGATGGGCGATTCTCCGGCGGCACGCATGGTTTTGTGGTGGGACATATCACGCCGGAAGCGTTTGTCGGCGGCCCGCTTGCGCTCGTGAAGAATGGGGACACGATCGTGATTGATGCGAAGAAGCATACCCTCTCGCTTGTGGTCAGCACCTCGGAACTTGCCAAGCGAAAGAAGGCGTGGAAGCAACCCAAACCCCGCTACCATCGCGGCGTGCTGGCCAAGTATGCCTCCCATGTCACCGATGCCTCCCACGGTGCCGTGACGGACGACGGGTTATAGGCCGAAAAGTGGAAGCATTAAGGCTTCAGGAGGAGAGGCCAATCCTCCTCCCTTATCCTTTTTTGATCACCTCTGGGAATTCTGCGGCGATCCGATCATAAACGGTCTTCGCGAACTGAACGCGTGCAAACCACTTGAAATCACCGGGAATTACTGTCCAGGGAGCGATTCTGGTGGAAGTTTTCACAAACATTTCCTCGGCAGCCTTGAGGTGTTGGTTCCACTTGCGGCGGTTGCGCCAGTCCTCATCATTGATCTTCCAATGCTTGTAAGGGTCGGCCTGCCGTTGTTTGAAACGCCTGAGTTGTTCCGCCTTCGAGACTTGGAGAAAGAGCTTGATAATGATCGCCCCATCGTCAGTCAGCGTGCGTTCCAGCTCGTTGATCTCATCGTAAGCCCTCTTCCACTCGTCATCCGTGGCAAACCCTTCAACGCGCTCCACGAGCACGCGCCCGTACCATGAACGGTCAAAGACCGCAATCTCACCATAGGGGGGGAGTTTGTTCCAGAAACGCCAGAGATAGTGATGCTTGTATTCCTCGGGTGTCGGTTTCTGCGTGGAATAGACACGGATCAGACGAGGATCGAGCCGTTCCAGTGTCCTTTTGATCGCACCCCCTTTGCCCGCCGCATCAGGACCTTCAATGAGGATGATGACGGAGCGTTTACTCTCCTTGAGTCGGAGTTGAAGACTCAGCAGTCCGAGTTGGTATTTTTTGAGATCGCGTCCGTATTCCTCTTTGGAAATCGGTGTATTTTGGTCGAGAGCGTCGAGACTAAAGTTTTTAAAATTCATGAATACAAAGGGAGATTTTTTAATATGGAACTCAGAATACCGAGCCTCGGGAGAGGCTGGGATAGACTACCGAAGGTAGCCCAAAGGGTGAGACGAGTGTGAACGAGCGAATCAAACGAAGGAAGTGAAGACTTTTCAATTTTATCTGGCGGTCTTCCCATACCAGACATTCTCAAATCTCATGCTCCTGGGATTTGAAATATCTGCCATTTACTTGCCGAGAATGCTCAAGACGATGCTCTCAGTCAGCAGTTCGGGAAGCACGACAGGCTCACTCCCCTTCCCCGCGGGATAAAAAACAACAAGTGGAACTCCCACGCGGCCAAAGGATTTGAGTGCCGCAGTGATTGCCGGATCGGAATTCGTCCAATCCCCCTTCATTGCAGTGATCCCTTTCTCGCGCAGCAGCTGCCTGACGGCAGGCACATTGATGGCCGTGCGTTCATTGAACTGGCAAGTCAGGCACCACGAGGCAGTGAAATCGAGCAGAACCGGAGTTCCAGAGGAACGGAGCAACTTGAGAGATTCCGGTGTGTAAGGCTGCCAGTAAATGGTGTTGGTGTTAAAAATCGGCTGACCGATCCCAACGGGCGTGAAAATTCCCGAGATTGGTGACTCACGAACGATCATCCGCGAAATTTGATAAACGGCATATACTGCAAACAGCAGCGTCACAATTAATATAGACGCACGCCCCCTGGTCTGTGTGCCGTGAGCAATCGCTCCGTAAATCCAAGCGCAGACACCTAACCCAAGAAAGAGCGCAAGCAGCATGAGCACCGCATTCGATCCCCGCTGATTCTGGAGGACCCAGAGCAGCCAGAGATTGGTTGCGAGCAAGGGAAAGCCCATCAATTGTTTGAGACGCTCCATCCAGACTCCCGGCTTGGGAATAAAGCGCCGCCAACCGGGACGCGCTGAGAGAAGCAGATAGGGTAGCGACATCCCGAAAGCCACCGAGGCAAACATCGTCAGAATCACCACCGGGCTCTGGCCAAAGGCAAATCCGAGCGCACTTCCCAGGAAGGGAGCCGTGCAGGGAGTCGCCAGCAGCGTGGCAAAGAGCCCCTGAAAAAACGACCCTGCATATCCATCATGCGTCGTCACCCGATCCAGTGAGTTTGCGGTACTTCCGGGAAGTGTGAGTTCAAAAACACCAAAGAGATTCAGGGCAAAGAGAAAGACCAGCACACTCAGTCCGATGACAAACAGCGGATTTTGAAACTGGAAGGCACCCCAGGTCACTTGAGATCCTCCGGCCTTCAGAACAATCACCAGCACAGCAAGTCCCAGGAACCAGAGAAAGATCCCCGCGGCAAAGGCGAGACCGTGACGAAGAATACGGGAAGGTGATTCCCCTGCTTGGGAAATAAAGCCGAAGATCTTCAGCGAGATCACAGGGAGGACACAGGGCATCAGATTCAGGATCAGACCGCCAAGGAAGCCTGAGAGGAGAGCGGCCAGCAGGACACCTACGGCAATCCCTTGAGTGGTAGGGGAAGCAATCTCCTTTTTTGTCTTTCCGCCAATCCACCACGCAAGTTGTGAATCACCCTTGCGTTCAACAAGAAGGGCCTTGAAGGGAGCTGATCCATTCCAAGGAATCGTGAAGAGCATCACCGGCCCATGATCAGTGGGAGTAACCATCGAGATGACATGTCCGACCGTCGTGCCATCAGAAGGCTCGGGGTCGGGGAAGAGTTCATACGAGGCTCCCATGGCTCCAGTGAAAGAAATCATACGGTTCGTTCCCTTGCCGGAGATCGTCACCTCGAATGGCGGAGCGACTGACTCAGGCCAGAATCCCTTGGGAAGAGTGGCTGAAGTCCAATCAACCGGCCCACCGGTCGGGCCTAGTACCCTGGAGGAAACTTCAGCCGATCCCGGCACGCAGAGTTCTTTGCAGGCCAGCCAGGACACTCTAGCCTTGAGTTCAAAAGTTTCGTCATTTGGCAAATCTTTTGGCGGAGTGATTACTGATCTCAGCAAAGACTGCTTCTCGTAGCCATAGATGATCATGTCACCAGGCTCGGCATATTGTTCCGGAACAGAAAATTCCAGCGGCCCCGCACTCCATCCCTCCGGCAATTTCCACTCCACTTTGGGAGGCAATCCGGAATCACCGGAATACTGCCAGTAGGTGTGCCAGCCCGGTTGAAGATTGAGTACTACCGTGGCCATGAAAGGCTTTCCTGCCACGAGAGGCACAGCAGCATCCGTGACGAGCGATGCTTTTACCCCCTCCGCTGCTCTCACCGTCAGAGTAAGGAGCGGCAAGAGCAGAAATACTATCAGCAGGCGGTAAGCTTTCATGAGTTGAACTCTAGCTTATGTGCGTCCTGTTGCTTGCCAAAAACTCTCCGGATCACCTCCTCAATCGGCACTTCCTTCACCGAGAGATCCGAAACAAGCCCACCAGCCAGCAATGCCGTGCAGGCGCGCGGCACTTCCACACGGGCGACCTCGATCTTGAGTTGCAAAGGATGACGCTCCAGCACTTTGCCCGGTGGCAGGAAATCAGCGGGCAGGGGCGCACTGAAATCAGCCTCGATGATCTTGGTGGAAGTGAAGCGTGAAACCACCTCTTCCAGTGATCCATCAAAGAAAAGTTTGCCGTGGTCGATCAGGATCACCCGCTCACAGAGCTCCTCAATGTCCTGCATGTAATGGCTGGTTAGCAAGGTGACCACCTTGTAGCGGGCATTGTATTCGCGGAGAAACTCACGGACTTTTTTCTGGCTGATGACATCCAGTCCGATTGTCGGCTCATCGAGAAAGAGCACCTTGGGACGATGCAATAGCGCGGCGATCAACTCCATCTTCATCCGCTCCCCAAGGCTTAACTCGCGCACCATAACACTCATTTTGTCGCCGACATCAAGCAACTCCGTCAGTTCCCCCACCGTGGCATCAAATTGTTTTCGATCGATTCCATAAATGGCGCGATTCAGTTCCAGCGACTCACGCGCGGGGAGATCCCACCAGAGAGCATTTTTCTGTCCCATGAGCAGGGCAAACTGGCGTTTGAGTGCCGCAGGTCGCTTGGCGGGATTGAACCCGAGCACCGAGGAGCTGCCCGAAGTCGGTTGGAGCAGGCCAGAGAGCATCTTGAGCACAGTGGTCTTACCCGCGCCGTTCGGACCGAGAAATCCGACAAACTCCCCCTCATTCACCGTGAAGGAAACAGCATCAGCAGCACGGCTCTCGGTGTATTGACGATGAAACAACCCGCGTACGGCTCCTGCCAATCCCTCCTCCTTGCGATAGGTGCGAAAGACCTTGGTCAGATGACGGCTTTCGATGACGGCTGTGGACATTGAAAAAATCAGATCAGAAGGACTTACCGCCAGCGAGCGAGATCTGACGGATCGCCTCATAAAGGACAATCCCAGCGGAAGTCGCCAGATTGAGACTCCTCGTCTCTGCGGTCATCGGAATGGTCAGTGTCGTCTCGGGATGAGCAGCCAGCAGACTCGAAGGCAGCCCCTTTGTCTCCCTTCCAAAGACTAGAAAATCTCCATCGCGGAACTCGGTATCCCAATAGTACCGATCCACCTTGCTGCTCAGGAGAAAGAGACGAGCCTCTGGGTGGGCTTGCTGAAATTCTGCCCATGAGCTCCAAGTCTGCAAATCAACCCGCTCCCAATAATCCATCCCCGCTCTCCTCACCGCCTTCTCATCAATTGAAAATCCGAGGGGCCCGACCAGATGCAACCTCGCTCCGGCAGCCACGCAGAGCCGGGCGATGTTTCCGGTATTCTGTGGAATCTCCGGCTCGATGAGAACGATATGGAACATGGGGTAGGATTCAGAAGTCAGATGTCGGGAATGTAAAAGGTAAAAGTCAGAGGTCAGAAATCGGGGTCAAATTCCGTCAAATCAGGGATAGGATAGGCACCTATATTTTTGCGCTTCTTATGGTCAACCATTCATCGCTATACCAAAAGAACAAGCCAATGGCCTCAGGATAAGTGTAGGATGATCAACATGTCCGCAATAACGATCATCACTTTTGTCTTTGGAGGTTTGCTTAACCTCGCCGGCCTTTTTGGATTCTTTTCCTCCAGGGCAACACATCCCCTGACCCTGCTCCCCTGCGCCCTTGGTCTCCTTCTGATCGCCTGCGCTGTGGTCTCGA
Organism: uncultured Spartobacteria bacterium; assembly: GCA_903823215.1. GTDB lineage: Bacteria > Verrucomicrobiota > Verrucomicrobiia > Chthoniobacterales > UBA6821 > UBA6821. The sequence continues at coordinate 25,047 of CAIJRY010000204.1, read as the reverse complement.
CTGATCCAAAACTTCATCGGCAAGCCATGAAGTTCGCCAGCATGATTACCCTGTTCGGTTTTGCAGCCTATGTCTCATCTTTAAGCGAACTCCTGCGTATCCTTAAAAAGGTCAGCATGATCAATCAGGGCGAGATCATCGCCGCAAGTGCCTCGGCCCTCTTCTGCTTCATCCTTCTAGCCCGCTATTTCCAAGAGTTTCTGGTGAGCCGGACCAAGAAGAAAGAAAAGGATGATGAGGGAGTTTAAGTGCCTGTCTAAACTCTCTAGCCATTGATCAGTCCCGTAAACGGGACTGATCAATCCACGCCCAAGGGATCGCCCCATGGGAAAGCGCCCAATCATGAAACTGTCTGAGCGTCCATGCTTCCTTGGCCATCATGTGATCTTTCAAGCGTTCCAGTTCCAAGCGTCCCAGCAGGTAGCTCATCGGTACCGTCGGAGCCGCAGTGTACCAGTTCACATCAGCACGGGCACGAGCGGGGGTAAAACCAACACCCTTGACAAGCATCAGGGCAGCGGCTTCATGAGTGAGTTTGCCAGAGTGGAGGCCGCAGTCGATCACGATGCGGTAGGCACGCCAGAGGGCATCATGCAGCTGCTGGAGGCGGGCTATGGGTTCTGAAACCCATCCTTGTTCGATGGCAAGCTTCTCACACCACATGGTCCATCCCTCGTAGAAGATAGCGTGGGAGCAGAGTCGGCGGATGTGACTTGGATGTCGGTTTTGAATCGCAAACTGGAGATGATGTCCCGGATACCCCTCGTGGGCACTGGTGAGTTCCAGACCAAAATGCTGACGGGCTTCCCTCAGGGCTTCGGTAAAATTATTTTTTGTCAGCCCAAGATCATTCACCCAAAAGATACCACGCTGCTTTTTTTCAAAAGCTCCGGGTGAGCTGTAAGCAGCCGTGGGGAAGTGATCGCGCATGAAATCCGAAACCGGTGTGACCTTGAGTGACTCCCCCGGAGGCAGGGGGAAGAGCCCGCTTTCGATGACGCGCTTGCGCCACTCTGCCGAAGAGCGGCTGTAAAGCTCCAGAAGCGGTGCCGTGGGTGTCCAGGCATCACGGGCTTCTACGAGCAACTGCGCAGCAGTTTTCCGTGATTTTCCAGCAAGCCTCTTTGCCTCCAGCTCAAGCTCGACCCTGATTTCAGCAATGAGTCGATACCCCTCCGTCTCGATCTCCTGCATGCTCCAATCCAGCCCGCATCGTTCCCTCACCAGCAACTCAAACCACTCCCGGCCAATGGCAAAATCACGAGGTCTTCCGGGCTTTTTCTTTTTAAGTGCCAACGCATAGGCATCGAATGCCCTCCCCGCTTGACGGGCAAGGGTGCGGGTTCTCTCGGGCTCGGGAGAGAGTGCGCTCAGTGTCTCTCCAAGGGTTTCCAAAAATTCCCTGGAGCCTTTGCATGATTGGATCGCCAGTTTCGTCCAGAGGGGAACGGGGTTGCGGATTGCCGCGGCCCCCTTTCTCAGAAAATTGGGGATGGCGGCCAGACGCGCCTCGATGGACAGGCGGGCCTTGCCCAGATCGTCCGCATGGCGGATCACGAGTTCAAAAACAGATCCAACCGCCGCACCGCAGCACTCCTGGGGATTGCTGCGCCAGCGCGCGAGATCGCGGTCATTGAGCAACTCCGTGCGTATCAGGGAAAGAAAACAGCGCCAGTCAAGCCAATCATCGGCTTTCAAAACTTGAGCAGGGATTGTCTCCGTCTGGTCCAGCAGTCCCTCTAGGAATTTGATCCGCTCACGACGGGTTCGCTCATCGCTTCCAGCAAGGAGTGGCTCGAATTTTGCAAAACCCAGACTGCTGCCCCATTGCGGGAAATCGGCACAGGTTCGCTCGATATAGCGTTTGCCAAGTTGTTTGAGTAACAAGGAGGGATCTTTTTTTGTAGCCATGGTACGGGAAAGAAAATCAGAAAATATGATGGGGCGCATTAGGGAACCGCTGATTTAATCAGTGCTTCCTTTGTTGATTCATGCCGATGGTTGCCGTTTTGCCGGTGTTGGTTTAGAAAGTGATGCTACTTATGGCAGATAATCTGACAGTTCAGCTACACGAGATTGGACGCAACGCCCGTGCTGCCTCGCGCCTGCTTGCCACGGTCTCCGCCGAAAAAAAGAATGCAGCACTCTTGGCGATGGCCGAAGAGTTGATCGCACAGAAAGCGACCCTTTTGGCGGCAAATGCCCTTGACCTTGATGCAGGCAAAAAAAACGGCCTATCCGAGTCAATGCTCGACCGCCTGCGACTTGATGAGAAACGACTCTCCACGATGGCTGAAGGCATCCGCACGGCGGCGTCCCTCCCCGATCCCGTCGGTCGGATTCTTAAGGAGTGGACAAAGGAAAATGGTCTTCGGTTTCAGAAGATCAGCGTTCCTATCGGCGTGATAGGCATCATCTATGAATCGCGGCCCAATGTGACCAGTGATGCCGCCGTACTCTGTCTCAAGGCGGGCAATGCCTGCATCCTGCGTGGAGGCAGCGAGGCCATTCACTCCAATCGTGCGATCGCCGCCGCGCTTCAGACTGGTCTGGCAAAGGCGGGACTTCCGGCAGCAGCCATCCAGCTGATCCCCACGACAGACCGTGAGGCCGTGCGCATTCTCTGCGAGATGAACGACTCTCTTGACTGCATCATCCCACGGGGTGGCAAGGGATTGATCGAGACCGTGACAAAGTACGCCATGATGCCCGTCATCAAGCACTATGACGGGATTTGCGCCGTCTATGTGGACAAATCCGCCGATCTCGCGATGGCTCGGGAGATCATTCTCAACGGCAAGTGCCAGCGCCCAGGTGTCTGCAATGCCGTCGAGACACTGCTGCTCCACCGGGAAATCGTGGCTGAGTTTTTTCATCACGCAGGCAGCGCCCTTCTGGATGCGGGAGTCGAGCTGCGATGCGATGCGGCGACCCGCTCACTGCTCCCTGAATCGTTACAAACACACTCTCTTATCAAAGAGGCCTCAGAAGAAGATTTCCGCACAGAATTTCTCGCATTGATTCTAGCCGTGAAGGTTGTGGATTCCATTGAGGATGCTATCCTGCATATCGAGACACTCGGTTCGCATCACAGTGATGCCATCGTGACCAGCGATGCCGCAGCAGCGGAGCAGTTTCTCAATGGAGTGGATAGTGCCACGGTCTATTGGAATGCCTCCACCCGCTTCACCGATGGTGGAGAGTTTGGCTTCGGCTGTGAGATAGGAATCAGCACCGACAAGCTTCATGCACGCGGCCCGATGGCACTCGAAGAGCTCACCAGCTATAAATACCTGATACGCGGAAAAGGACAGATTCGCGGTTAAAACGAATTTTCCAGATGAAAAGCATTCATGCCTATTACGAAGGGAAAGTGCAGGGAGTCGGGTTTCGCGCTTCCATCCTCTCCCTTGCCAAAGGGTATGAAGTGACCGGCTGGGTAAAGAATCTGCCTGATGGCCGGGTAGAGGTTTTTAGCACGGGGGATGAAATGGAAATTGATGATTTTCTTAAGGAGATCAGTGAAAGCCATCTTGCCGGACATATAGAAAACTTCTCCACCCTCCCGGGGGAACCCGAGGGGGGACTCAAGGGATTCCGTATGATCAATTGATATGAACGACACACCAGCAGTCCGCATCCGCGATCTTGAAAAGGTCTTCCCCGTGCCGTTGCGCCGTCGCCAGGTGGTGGCCTTGCGCGGTCTCTCACTCGACATCCCTGCCGGCCATGTCTACGGACTCCTCGGCCCCAATGGTGCAGGCAAGAGCACGACCCTCAAGATCATCCTCGGACTCGTCACCCCAACATCAGGCACCTCTGAGATCTTCGGCATCCCCAGCTCACAGGTCGCCAGCCGTACCGAGGTCGGCTTTCTCCCAGAAAATCCTTATTTTTATAAATTTCTCACGGGAGCCGAGACCATTGCCTTCTATGGCAAACTCTGCGGTCTTGGCGGTCGCAAACTCCAGGATCGGGTCAAGGAACTGCTCGAAATCGTCGGCCTCACCGAGGCAGGAGATCGTCGCATCAGCGGATATTCCAAAGGGATGCTGCAACGCATCGGCCTCGCACAAGCCTTGGTGCATGATCCTCGCCTGTTGATTCTGGATGAACCTACGGCAGGGGTCGATCCGGCGGGATCACGACAAATCAGGGATCTGATTCTCCAACTCAAGGCCCGGGGCAAAACGATTCTGCTCACCTCTCATCTGCTCGAACAAGTACAGGAAGTTTGCGACAGCGTCGGCATCATGGCCAAGGGGCATCTGGTACGAGAAGGTTCACTCGATTTGCTGACAGGGATTACCGGTCAAACAGAATACCTGATCGAAAATGCCAGACCGGAACTACAGGCAGAGATCGCAAAGCTCGCCGCTGCCCACGGAGCCAAACTCCTCTCCACCAAACAACCCCAACTCGATCTGGAAACACTTTTCTTAAAGGCAACCGAAAGGACCGAATGATTTATCTGTAACTCAGGAAATCAGAAACAGAAATCTCTGAGTGTTTTTGATCCTCCTTCTTTCAGCTTTCAAGTTTCAGCTTTCAGCTTTGTCTCTCCCATGAATTTCTTCGTCACCGCTACGGATACGGATGCCGGGAAAACTTTTGTTACCGCCCTTCTCACACGAAGCCTTAGAAGGGCCGGGTTTGACACGGTGGCAATGAAGCCGATCTCCTGCGGTGAACCTGAGGATACACTTGTGCTTCAGGCCGCTGCCGACTTTGAGCTGACTCAGGAGGAGATCACTCCCGTTTGCTACAAAGCCCCCCTTGCACCCATCGAGGCGGCAAGACTGGAAGGAAGGTCTTTTGATCCAGACGAAATTCTTCCAACCTTCGAGCGATTGCACCGCACCCACCGTTCCCTGTTGGTAGAAGGAGTCGGGGGCTGGCTCGTCCCACTTGCTATAGGCTATTCAGGTGCGGATCTTGCAAAGGCCATGGGATTGCCGGTACTGCTAGTCGTTCGCAACCGCCTTGGTGCCCTCAATCATGCACTTCTGACCCTGGAATCCATCCGCGCTCATGGCCTCACCTGTGGCGGTATTATCCTGAACAATCATCCTGCTGATGCCAACGATCCCGCAGCGGAGGGAAACCGCCGCCTTATTCCCTCGCTGACCAGCATCCCGATTTTGTTTGAAATCGATCCAAATCAATCGGAACTCGAACTGGCAGTAGCATGATGCGGGATTCCCAGATTTTATTACTTCTTCAGGGTTCAAGTTTCAGGTTTCATCCCTTTCACCAGTAATTACCCCATGCGTTCCTCAGGCCCCCAGATTGTTCTCGTCCGCCACGGTGAAACCGAGTGGAGCAAAAACGGCAAACACACCTCCTTCAGCGAGATTCCCCTGACGCTGGAAGGGGAACGCCAAGCATCGGAACTCAAATCGGAGCTGGCAAATTGGGATTTCAAACTTGTTCTTTGCAGTCCACGGAAGCGTGCCCGGCGCACCTGTGAGCTGGCCGGCTTTGCCGACAGGGCCGAGACATCCGAGGATCTCACCGAGTGGAACTATGGCGATTATGAAGGGATCACGACGAAAGAGATTCGCCAAAAATCCCCCGGTTGGACGGTCTTTGACTCACCCACTCCCGGCGGGGAAACTCCCGATCAGGTTGCCAATCGTTGCGATAGCGTGATCGCCCGCCTGATGGCGTTGCATGATGACGCTCTGATTTTCGCCCACGGCCATGTGCTTCGTGTCCTGATAGCCCGTTGGCTCAGGCTCTCGCCGCAATCAGGCAGGCATTTTGTGATCCAGACTGGTACGCTCAACATCCTGAGCTATGAACACGAATCCCCGGTTGTGATCTCGCTCAATGCCTCCAGCTTCCGCAACGATCCGAGACGATAGACAACAAGAAACACATCGGTTCTCTTGCAGACATTGCACAAATCCGCTCATTCCGATTACTCTCTCCGGCGTGTTTCAAGTCATTTTCAACTCCATAAGCGCATCGGAAATGAGTGCCCTTCCGAAGGATCTTCAACTCGATCTGCTCTCTGAATTTCAGATTCTCCCGGATGACCTGGGTTCCCTGATCGGCGAACAGTTCAGCCAGATCAAACGCGATGGTCGCACCCTCCACCGTTATCGTTGCAGCGATTACCGGATTTACTTTGAACGGCATCCCGACGGAATCCTGATTCACCGGGTTCTCCATAAGAACACAATCCGTGATTTTCTCTTCCGCTCGAAGCTGCCGATGACCGACGACGATCAGGCAGAGAAAACCGATCAGTTTTGGAATTTGATCAATGAGACGCAGGATTCCAAGGCAACCGCCGCAAAGAATTCCTGATCATGTCAGCAAGCTTCTCCGAGGAGGATCGGGTCGCCGCATTTCCCGTGGCACGGAAAAAGATTTTCCTCGCCCATGCCGGCGTGACCGCCCTCCCAACGGTTGCCGCCGAGGCGATGAAGTCCTACATCACGGCAAGCTGCGAGGAGCAGCAGGAATTCTCTGGAGTCCTCCGCGCGCTCGCTGCGACCCGTCATGATGCGGCGGCTTTGCTCGGTGCTGATGCCGGTGAGATTGCACTGCTTGGCCCGACTGCGTTGGGACTGAGTCTCTTCGCCAACGGACTTGAATGGAATGCTGGCGACGAAGTGGTGCTCTATGGTGACGACTATCCTGCCAATGTCTATCCTTGGCTGAATCTGCAACGGCTCGGAGTGGTCATCAGGTATCTGGAACCGGAGAGTCTGGGCAAGATCACACCTGAGGTCGTAGAGGCGGCATTGACACCGGCAACCCGCCTCGTGGCCCTTGCCTCCTGCCATTTCCAGACGGGGTGGCGGATTGATATTTCTGCCATCGGATCACTCCTGCGCTCTCGGGATATTCTCTTTTCACTCGATGCGATCCAGACTCTCGGAGCATTCCCCACTCCATCCACGGAAGTCGATTTTCTCTCCGCCGATGCCCACAAGTGGCTACTCGGTCCACTGGCCGCAGGCATTGTCTATGTCTCGAAGGAACGCTTCTCGGAATGCCGCCCAACGCTTCTCGGGTCATGGAATGTGAAATCACCGGATTTTCTTGCACAGCGTACCATCACCTTTGAGGAAGGAGGACGCCGCTACGAACCGGGCTCCCTGAACATCGCCGGAATCTACGGCATGAGAGCCTCCATTAACTTGATCCTAGAAAAGGGCATCGATAATGTCTCGGCACTGATTCTGGAACGCCGCGATCAGCTCGAAAAGAGTCTGGCCTATTTCGGTTTTGAATTCCTCTCGCCGCGCAGTCATGAACCGTTGCGCTCCGGCATCGTCACGGCCCGTCACCCGGGGAGCGATCCGGCCCTGCTCTTTTCCGCCCTTGAAAAAGCCGGTATTGCCGCCTCGCTTCGCAAAACCCGTGATCACGGTAACTGGCTCCGCTTCAGTCCGCATTTCTACAATACCCCCGATGAAATCAACCATCTGGTGGATTTCATCTCCGAGTTCCAGAAGGGATGACTCCTCTTTTCCCATCGGGGAGAGATCAGAAAATGAATGCTTTTTAGTTGCCTTTGGGGACTCCTTCGGCCATGTTGATCGGCTATATGAAAGCCGGTCTTCATCCCGAATATAACGAAACCACCATCATCTGCGCCTGCGGTGCTGCCTACAAGACGCGTTCGACCCGGGACAACATCAAGATCGGTATCTGCTCCTCCTGCCATCCTTTCTTCACTGGCGAGCAGAAGTTCATTGATACAGCAGGCCGTATTGAGAAGTTCACCCGTCGCTATGGTAATGTGCGCGCCACCCGCGCTACCAAGCCATCGCTGACAAAGAAAGCCTAGCGATCCACTCCCGACTTCTGTCGGGAGGAAGCAGGCACTTGATCCCGGCTTGGGTTCAGGCTGCTCGGCGGCTCCCGTAATGAACCGCCATGAATCTTGATTTTGCCCCATTGATTGCAAAACGCCGCGTCCGTTTTGAAGAGCTGGAACAGGCCATCACCGATCCCGCCCTCTTTGACGATGCCAAGAAGGCCCGTGAGATCCTGCGCGAGCACGCGCGGGTCAAGGAACTTATCACAACCTGGGACGCATTGGAAAAGGCACGCATACAACTCATCGAGAATGAAGAGTTTGCCAGCGGCTCCGATGCCGAAATGGCCGAAATGGCCAGGGCCGAGATCGAAGAGATCAACGCCCGGATTCCAAAGCTGGAACAGGCCGTGATGCTTACCCTGCTCCCCCCTCAGCCTGACGATGATCGTGATGCGATCGTCGAAATCCGGGCAGGTGCAGGAGGTTCCGAAGCGGCGATTTTTGCCGGTGATCTCTACCGGATGTATGCCCGTTATGCGGAGGCTAATGGTCTGGGTCAGGAACTGATCGAGGCTAGCCCCAGCGATGCAGGGGGATACAAGGAAGTGATTTTTCAAATCAGCGGCAGTGAAGTCTTTCGCCGTCTGCGCTACGAAAGCGGTGTCCACCGGGTGCAACGGGTTCCTGCCACAGAGGCTCAGGGGCGCATCCATACCTCGACCGCTACCGTGGCCGTATTACCCGAGGCCGAAGAGGTCGATATCGAGTTGCGTCCGCAGGATCTGCGGATCGAAGTCTGCCGTGCCGGCGGCCCGGGAGGTCAAGGGGTCAATACCACCGATTCAGCCGTGCAGGTCATGCATCTGCCAACCGGTAAGATCGTCCGTTGTCAGGATGGGCGCAGTCAGCAAAAGAACAAGGAAAAGGCCCTCACCATCCTGCGCTCCCGTCTGCTTGAGGAAAAGCGGGAGGAAGAGGCCCAGAAATATGCCGCTCATCGCAAGAGTCAAATTGGCTCGGGGGGACGGGAGGAGAAGATCCGAACCTACAATTTTCCACAGAATCGCCTCACCGATCACCGTATCGGTCTGACACTCTATAATCTCGACCGCGTGATGGAGGGGGAAATCGTCGATCTGATCGCCACGCTGGAGGCTACCGATACCCAGGAACGCCTGGAGGCTTCCACCTCGGAATCAGTTTAATCCGGCGATGGAAGCGATGTCTCTCCTTGAAGTCTTGCAGGGAGCCGCAGCATTTCTGGGCAAGCAGGGAGTCGAATCACCACGACTCAATGCGGAGCATCTGCTAGCTCATGTGCTGGGCATCAAGCGCCTCGAACTCTATCTTCAGTTTGACCGTCAGCTCGGAGAAATCGAGCGCGCACCCCTGCGCGATCTTGTCCGCAAACGCGGAACTGGCATTCCCCTGCAACACCTGCTGGGCACGGTGGAGTTTTGCGGACGAGTTTTCAAAAGCGATGGCAGGGCCCTGATCCCACGCCCGGAGACAGAGCAACTCGTGGAGCGGGCCCTTACCTATTCGTCATTGGACTCCATCCTCGATGTGGCCACCGGCAGCGGAGTTATCCCCATCTCGCTCGCTCTGGAGCGACCCGTGGCCACGATCACAGCGACAGACATTTCGACGGAAGCACTCACTCTGGCCCGTGAAAATGCCATCCTTCTCGGAGTGACCTCCGTGATTTTTTCCGAAGCCGATCTCCTGCCTCCCGGAGAAGCCATCCGATTTGATCTTATCACGGCTAATCTGCCCTACATCCCTTCAGCCGAGATCGCTTCACTCAGCCGCGAAGTCCAGCATGATCCCCTACTCGCCCTCGATGGAGGAGCGGAAGGACTCGATCTGATCGAACGACTGATTCCGATGGCTGTGAAGCACCTTTCTCACGGCGGACATCTTCTTTTGGAGATAGGCAAAGGGCAGCATCAACCTGTCATGGAGTCTCTTGCGCGACATAATTATCGGGACATTATTGCCCTTCCCGATTACCAAGGTGTCTTGAGGTTTGTGGAAGCGACTCATTCAATCAGCGAAAGGATAAAGTAGTTCAATGGATAAAATTCTTGTGCATGGAGGGCGCAGCCTTGAAGGAGAAGTGCGCATCGGCGGCTCCAAGAACTCCGCCCTTCCCATTCTGGCTGCCACATTGCTGACTCGTGAACGGTGCGTCATCGAACGGGTTCCCGATTTGAGTGACATCCACTACATGCTCACCATCCTTAGTCAACTCGGCTGCGAAGTGGAACGCGCCAGCGGTGTCGTTCAGGTTCGGGCCGAAAAGATCCTCACCGAGGCTCCCTATGAGATCGTGCGTAAAATGCGGGCCTCCGTCTGCGTGCTCGGTCCACTGCTTGGGCGGGAAAAAGCCGCCAAGGTTTCGCTGCCAGGAGGATGCGTAATCGGAGATCGTCCGATTGATCTGCACCTCAAGGGATTTGAAGCACTCGGAGCCAAAGTCACAGTCAAAGGGGGCGACATTTTGCTTCAGGCCACTGAACTCAAGGGGGCTAAGATCAATCTACGAGGCCGTCACGGCCCCACCGTTCTGGGCACGGGAAACATCATGATGGCCGCCGTTCTCGCCACAGGAACAACCGTCATTGAGGGAGCAGCCGAGGAGCCCGAGGTCGTCGACCTTGCAAATTTCCTCATTGCCATGGGCGCGAATATCTCAGGAGCGGGCACCCAGCATATCGAGATCGAAGGGGTGAAGGAACTCCATGGGGCGAGTCACAGCGTCATTCCCGACCGCATTGAAGCGGGCACTTTCCTGGTAGCTGGTGCGATTGCAGGGAAAAAAGTAACTATCCGCCGCACCAATCCCAATCATCTCGGTGCCGTGATCGAGGCGCTGGGGAACGCCGGATTCGATCTTAGCCATACTCAGGATAGCGTCACCGTCTCCCCCAACGGTGCAAGGCACCCTCTTCATCTGGAAACGATTCCCTATCCTGGATTTCCGACCGATATGCAGGCCCAGTTCTGCGCCCTGCTCTCCACGATGGACGGTACCAGCGTGGTCACCGAAACCGTCTTTCCTCAGCGGTTCATGCACATCGCCGAACTCAAGCGCATGGGAGCCGACATCATCCTGGACGACCATCATGCAACGATCCACGGAGTCGATCGCCTCAGTGGTGCACCGGTGATGGCAAGCGACCTGCGCGCCTCAGCGGCTCTCGTGCTGGCAGCACTCCGAGCCGATGGCGTGACTGAGATTAACCGCGTCTATCACATCGACCGTGGCTACGAGCGCATCGATGAGAAACTCAATGCACTGGGTGCCCACATCGAACGGGTCAAAGTGTAGCGAACGCAAAACTTGCGAGCCCGCACGGGATTGAAATCAGGAATGACCATTTTATGTAAATGCCTGCGTCGCGGTATTTTTCTTGCCCCATAGGCACTCCGCTGGCATTCCCATCCGATGATTCTCAAAAGCTTAAGCAAATACCGCGACGCAGGACTTCTTCTCCTGCGGATATTGATCGGGCTTTCATTCCTTGCCCACGGACTCCCAAAGTTAATGGAGGGGCCCGATCTCTGGATCAAGCTGGGCAAATCGATGCAGTTCGTCGGAGTCGGTGCCTACCCCATTTTCTGGGGCCTGATGGCGGCTCTTTCAGAAGCAGTCGGTGGATTTCTGATGCTCATCGGCTTCGCCTTCCGTCCCGCATGTCTTTTCCTATTCTCCACCATGGTGGTGGCGACCACGATGCACTTTCACACGACCCCGGGAAGTTTTCTGGACAAATGGGAAGTCGCCTCTCATGCCACCGAACTTGGTTCACTCTTCCTCTCCCTTCTGCTCATCGGCCCGGGAAAGTTCAGCGTCGACGGCGAGTAGCCAACCCATGGTAAGTTAAGTCAACCGAGCTGCGCTCTCAGCATTGAGAGGTCAGCTTCCCTAGGATTTCAGCCGGAGCTTTCTGGCCATGACTCCGAGGAACTCAGAGAGCCCCTCGATTTTGAGAAACCAGCTGGAAATCAAAAAAAGAGTAACGGCAGCCGTGATCACCGCAAACAGGGCCCCGGCACGCATCCCAACCGACGAGTGACCGAGTGAAACCAGCCAAGGATGAGTCAGCCATCCGACCGCCGCTATCGGGAGGGAGGCCAGGAAGCATTTCACAAGGGTACTGATCATGGCGCGGGATTCCAACGAGCCTGCAACCCGTATCATAAACAAATAGAGCAGGGAGAAGTTCACCGTCGCCGAGATGGCGGTGGATAGCGCCAGTCCGCAATGTCCCATCCGAAGTTGAAAGATGAAGATCCAGTTGAGCAGCAGGTTGAGCCCGATGGAAATGAAGCTCACCGTCATCGGAGTCCATTTGCGGTTGATGGCATAGAAGGCCGGAGCCAGCACCTTGATACAGGAGTATCCCACAAGCCCGATGGCATAGAACTGGAGGGCCTCCGCAGTGTGGAGGGAGTCCGCGTCATGAAATTTTCCCCGCTGATAGATCAGGGCGATAATGGGTTGCGCAAGCATGATCAGCCCAACGGCGGATGGAAAAGTGAGAAAGACTGCAAGCCTCATTGCCCGAGCCAGCGTCGCGCTGAATCTTCCTATCTCCCCGAGAGCCGAGGCGCGGGAAATTACCGGCAGAGTCACCGTCGCCACAGCCACCCCAAAGACACCAAGCGGCAACTGCATCAGGCGGAACGCATAGGAGAGCCAGCTTACAGGACCATCTCCAAGATAGGATGCAAAGATGCTGTTGATCATCACATTCACCTGCACGGCACTCGCTGCAATCACGGCCGGGAGCATCAGGAGCAACACCTGCCTCACCCCGGGATCGCGCCAGTTGAAGTCCAGCATGAACCGAAATCCAGCCTTATAAAGAGATGGTATCTGAACTCCCAACTGAAGCAGTCCTCCGAGAAGGGTGCCCAGAGCGAGTCCGATCAGGGACTTTTCACCGAAGTGGGGGTCGATCCACCAGCCAAAGGCGACGCCGCCCGCGATCGATCCGATGTTAAAGAAACTGGAAGCCAACGCCGGGGCTGTGAAGAGATTCCTAGAATTGAGCATTCCCATGACCAATGCCGCGAGCGAAACCATCAGGATAAAAGGATACATGATCCGCGTCAGTTCGATGGTCAGGGCTGCCTTTTCCGCCGGGAAACCGGGTGCCAGAAATCCGATGAACTGAGCTGCAAAAATTACCCCCAAGAGAGAGACTAGACTCATGAAGATTGTTGTCAGCGTCATCATCTTCGCAGCGAGTTTCCAGGCTGATTGATCCCCTTCCTTGGCAATGCGTTGTGAAAAAACGGTAACAAAAGCTGTTGAGAGTGCTCCCTCGGCAAAAAGATCGCGCAGCAGATTCGGTGCCCTGAAGGCCGTCAAAAATGCATCCATACCCCGTCCTGCCCCGAAAAGTCCGGCAAAGATCAGCTCTCGGGCTAAGCCCAAAACACGGCTGAGCATGACAGCCCCAGCGACTACTCCGGCAGCTTTGGTATTGAGGCGATCGTCACTCATGCGAAGAAAATGACGCATGCCTTGACCCATGGGAAGCACGTCGCATTCGATCCATGATTGCTACTCCAATACCAACTTCAGGGAGAGCTTCGGCAAAAATGATGTCCGATTGAGACTGATCAAGTCTTCTCAAGGCTCCATAAAAATGAACTGCTGCCTCACGAAGATCACCGGAACAGCTTAAAACTTCCAAGGCGGTACATTGTTCAATGACCACTGGCGTTGGGGATCTAAAAGCAAGAAGGGCGGCATTTTTTCTCCCAGAAGCGGAAATCCAATCCATGATGTCTGACTCTATGATTTGAAGTTCTTTTTTGGGGGCATAGTGACTTGGAAGACTTCCCGGTGTCTTCACAGCTTCAGAGGGAGGGGCAACATGTCCATATTCAGTCAGTTGTTCCCTGGTTATCGGACCCGGACGAAGGATCTCCAGATTCCCCCCCTTGACAACCACAATGGTTGATTCCATGCCATGCTCGCAAGGCCCTCCTTCTAGTATCAAAGGGATCATACTACCAAGTTCATTCTGGACATCTTCAGCACTCGTGGGACTGATTTTTCCAAAACGGTTGGCACTGGGGGCGGCCAATGGAAAATTCAACTGACGCAGCACTTCCCGAAACAAAGGGTGTGCTGTGACTCGTACTGCAACATCCTGCATCCCTGCTGTGACGAGATCAGGCAAATCGGGATGCTTTTTTAAAATCAGGGTTAATGGTCCCGGCCAGAAGGCGGCGGCTATTTGATCGACTTGGGCGCGTTGCGAAGCAGACTCAAAGAGAGCCACACGATCGAGCCATCCGGATTCCGGCAGATGAACAATCAGTGGATCGGTAAGGGGGCGTCCCTTTGCCTCAAAAATGCGTGCTACAGCCAGATGATTGAAGGCATCTCCCGCAAGCCCATAGACGGTCTCTGTCGGAAGGGCGACCACCTCCCCGCGACGCAGAATCGCCACGGCTTCCTCAACACCTTCCCCACCTGAAACGATCCGGGCACTCACAGTCGACGGGTAAGCTTTTTAGGGGCTTCCAGTTTACTTTCCGTAGCAATCTTTGTCTGCGTTTTGCGGAATTTGGCGAGCTTACGGGAGAGCTGTTCGTCGTGGGCGGCAAGAAGTGCCACGGCAAAAAGGGCGGCATTTTTTGCCCCTGCCTCACCGATGGCAAACGAGGCAACGGGAATTCCGGCGGGCATCTGGACAATCGAGAGCAAGGAGTCAAATCCCTCCATGGTCCGGCTTTTCACCGGTACACCAAGCACGGGCACGGTGGTCTGGGCGGCGATCATTCCTGGTAGATGGGCGGCGCCACCTGCTCCGGCAATGATGGCGCGCAATCCCCTCCCCTCGGCCTCCTTGGCATAGGCAGCCATTGCATCCGGCATCCTGTGAGCGGAAACAACACGATATTCGCAGGGAACTCCAAACTCTTCCAGAATCGCAACCGCATGACCCATCGTCTCCCAATCGCTTTTGCTCCCCATCACGACACCAACGAGAGGCACAGCAGTGATTTTCATTTTTTTGGCAGGCATCGCGCCATCGTATTCAGATCATCACACGCAAGACAATCAATACGATGGCTTGTATGACCTATCTCCCCAATCACTCCATGCGCCTTTTCACCTTTTAGCTTTTAGCTTTCAGTCTTACCCTCCACACCATGATCTCCAACATCATCCTCATCGGATTCATGGGATGCGGGAAAAGCAGCATTGGCAGGCGGATTGCCCTGCGACTTGGGCACAAGTTCCTCGATAGCGACGAGTTGATCGCCGCCCGCGCCGAACACAGTATTTCCGACATCTTCGCTACCGAAGGAGAAGATGGATTTCGCAAAAGGGAGACTGAGGAACTCCAGTCGCTGGCAGGCTCTTCAAAGATTATCCTGGCCACGGGTGGAGGAGCGGTTCTCAACCCCTTGAACCGTGATCTTTTTCGTCAACTTGGACTCGTAATCTGGCTTCACGCGGAACCAGAAACTCTCTTTGAACGCGCATCCCGCAGTCGTAAACGTCCACTACTGGAAGTGGAAAATCCACGCAGCACCTTCTTCAACTTGCTGGAATCACGCATCCCCCTTTATGCGGGCACGGCGGATCTGAAAATCGATGCCACGGGACTCTCTCATGAGCAAACCGTTGAGAAAGTCATTAAAGAAGCCCTTTTGCTGAACGGATCGCCTCCAAAAAACATCGAGCAGGGCGATTAGAATTGACGGGGCGTGTCCGTGAAATTAAAGACAACATATTCCGCGACCCCCAACGCGGGCAACCAATACCATCAACATGCCAAATATTGCCATTAACGGGTTCGGTCGCATCGGCCGGCTTGTCTTCCGTGCCATCGTAGAACAGGGGCTCCTTGAAAAGGGATACAAAGTCGTCGCCGTCAACGACCTCGTTGGAGCAGACAACCTTGCTTATCTCGTCAAATACGACTCCATCCAAGGGGGATTCAAGGGTGAGGTAACCAGTGAAAAATCTTCACCAGCAGCAGCAGAAGACGACACCCTTGTTGTCAATGGTCACAAGATCAAGTGCCTTGCTGTCAAGGAAGGTCCCGCCGCCCTTCCCTGGAAGGATCTGGGTGTGGATGTGGTACTGGAGTGCACCGGTCTCTTCACCGATGCGGAAAAGGCCAAGGGCCATCTGACAGCAGGTGCCAAGAAGGTCATCATTTCCGCTCCTGCCAAGGGTGAGGACATCACCGTTGTCATGGGGGTCAACGATGAAAAACTTGATGTAGCCAACCATCACATCATCTCCAATGCCAGCTGCACGACCAACTGTCTTGCCCCGGTCGTCCATGTCCTTTTGAAGGAAGGGTTCGGCATCGAAGAGGGTCTCATGACCACCGTTCACAGCTACACCGCCACGCAGAAAACCGTGGATGGTCCTTCCAAGAAGGATTGGAAAGGTGGCCGTTCGGCAGCCATCAATATCATCCCCTCCACCACGGGAGCCGCCAAAGCTGTCGCACTTGTCTGCCCCGAGGTGAAGGGCAAGCTGACCGGCATGGCCTTCCGTGTGCCTACACCGACCGTATCGGTTGTCGATCTGACGGTGAAGACCGTCAAGGCCACCAGCATCAAGGAAATCAATGCCGCGATGAAGAACGCCAGCGAGACCTATCTCAAGGGTATTCTCGGTTACACAACCGACGAAGTGGTCTCCTCCGACTTCATCCACGACACCCGATCCAGCATCTACGATGCCGGATCGAGCATCGAGCTGAACTCCAACTTCTTCAAGCTAGTCTCTTGGTATGACAACGAGTGGGGTTATTCCAACCGTTGCATTGATCTTCTCAAAAAAGTCATCGCCTAATCCCATTATCCAAAAATTAGAAAATCAGGAAATCAGGAGTCTCTACTTCCTGATTTTCCTGCTTTCTTGTTTTACGGTTTAAACCATTTTCAAAGAAACCATCACTCATTCTCATGGCCAAAAAAACCATCAAAGACCTCAATCTTGCCGGCAAGCGCGTCTTCATCCGCGTCGACTTCAATGTGCCCCAGGATAAACAAACGGGTGCAATCACCAACACCCAGCGCATTACGGCCGCATTGCCCACCATCCAATATGCCCTCGATCATGGTGCCTCCGTGGTTCTGGCCAGCCATCTTGGCAGGCCCAACGGTCAGGTGACCCCAAAATACACACTCAAGCCTGTTGCCGAAAAACTTCAGGAACTCCTCGGAAAGCCGGTCAGGTTCCTCAGCGACTGCGTCGGTCCTGAGGTTGAAGCCACCTGTGCCGCGCTTAAACCGGGTGAAGTCGTCCTCCTTGAGAATGTCCGCTTCCATATCGAGGAAGAGGGCAAGTCCAAGGATGCCGATGGAAATAGCATAAAAGCTGATCCGGTGAAAGTCGCGGCTTTCCGTGCCAGCCTAAGCAATCTCGGTGATGTCTATGTCAACGATGCTTTCGGCACATCCCACCGCGCGCACTCGAGTGTCACCGGTGTCGATCTTCCTGATAAGGTCGCCGGTTTCCTTGTCGAGAAGGAACTCTCCGCTTTTGCCGCAGTCATTGAGAACCCGCAGCGTCCTTTGCTTGCCATTCTTGGCGGTGCTAAGATCGCCGATAAAATTCCACTCATCCGCAACCTGCTCGACAAGGCCGACGACATCATCGTGGGCGGCGGCATGGCTTACACTTTCTGCAAGGTCATGGATGGAATGGAAATCGGAGACAGCCTCTTCGACCCCGCCGGCGCGGAAATCATTCCCGAACTGATCGAGAAGGCGAAGTCCAAAGGGGTGAAAATCCATCTCCCCGTCGATTTCATCACAGCCGATAAATTCGCACCCGATGCAAATACCGGTACGGCCACCGTTGCCGAAGGGATCCCCTCCGGATGGCAGGGCCTCGATGTCGGCCCGAAAAGCAACGAACTCTTTGCGGCAGTTATCGCCAAATCAAAAACCATCATCTGGAACGGGCCGGCCGGTGTGTTTGAATTCGACAAGTTTGCCGAGGGAACCAAGTCCATGGCCATCGCCATTGCCGCAGCGACCGCAAGCGGAGCCACGACCGTTGTGGGTGGTGGTGATACGGCAACAGCAGCTAAAAAATTCGGTGTGATCGACAAAGTCACCCATGCTTCCACCGGTGGCGGTGCCTCCCTGGAACTTCTCGAGGGAAAAACACTTCCCGGAGTCGCTTCACTCGACGAAAAAATCTAACTTACCAACTCATCATGGCTCTACCTCGCAAAAAACTCGTAGCAGGAAACTGGAAAATGAACACGACCCCCTCGGAGGTCGCTCCCTATCTGGAAACATTTCGCAAGGAGATTGAAGAGATCGACGGCGTTGACATCGCCTTGATCCCTCCCTTCACGGGACTCTCCAAGGCTTCTGAAATCCTGGGCGGCACTCAGAAAATCCGACTCGGCGCACAGAATCTCTCGGCGGAAGCCAAGGGTGCCTTTACCGGCGAGATCTCGGCGTCCATGCTTCGCGATCTCTTCGTCCGCTATGTCCTCGTGGGGCATAGTGAGCGCCGACGCCTCTACGGAGAAACAGATGAAGTCGTGCGCCGCAAGCTTGTCGCCGCCATCGCCTCGGAACTGCGTCCCATCCTCTGCATCGGCGAGACGCTCGAAGAGCGGCAGGCGGGTCAGGAAAAGGTCGTTTTGGAAACCCAGCTTCATGGTGCCCTTGCCGGACTCTCCAAGGAGGATCTGGAGGAAGTGATCGTCGCTTACGAACCGGTCTGGGCGATCGGCACCGGATTGACAGCTACTCCCGCCCAAGCTCAGGAGGCCCATCAATTTATCCGCGAACAGCTCGCCAAACTTGCCGGAACCGAAGTGGCTGACAAAGCCCGTATCCTCTACGGAGGAAGTGTCACAGCCGACACGGCTGCCGAATTGATGTCTCAACCCGACATTGATGGTGCTCTAGTCGGTGGGGCCAGTCTTGATCCCCGCGGCTTTGCCAAGATCGTGGCCGCAGGCTCGCCCGTTGAAGAAGAATAAGAAGATTAGCTCGGGATAAACGATCCCGAATTCGGAGTTCTGGTGTGATTCTCCAAATGCATCACTTTTCTTAGCGAAAGTGGTGCATTTTTGTTTCATCCTTGATCCTTCATCCTTCATCCTTTGGCATGATGCTTCGTCGCCTTGCCTCGATGTTGATCGTGTTGTTCTGCGTGGTCAGCATCACCTTCTTCCTGATCCGCCTCTCACCAGGCGGTCCGTTTGATGCGGAGAGAAAGATTCCCGCCGCAATTGAGAAGCAGCTTCTGGCCAAATACAAACTTGATGGTCCCATCCTCACCCAGTACGCAGGCTATCTGGGTGATCTCCTTCATGGTGATCTGCGCCTTTCCACCAAATATCGCAATCGTTCCGTCAATGAAATCCTCGCCCAAACGCTTCCAGTCACACTCTCCTTGGGTTCCGCAGCCTTCCTTCTGGCCGTTTTAGCAGGCCTCTGGCTCGGAGCCTTTGCTGCGGCTCGCCCGGGAAGCCTCACCGAGAGCATGGCGCTGGCCCTTACCCTTGTCTCGATTTCACTCCCCTCGTTTGTCCTTGGACCGCTGCTGATTCTGATTTTTTCCATCAAGCTGGCATGGTTGCCGGTGGGTGGCTGGGGCACTCTCCAGCAACTTGTTCTTCCTGCCATCACACTTGCCATTCCATTTGCCGCGGTGATCGCGCGTTTGCTTCACGACAGCCTCAGGGAAACTCTCGTGGAGGATTTCATCAGGACGGCCCGATCCAAGGGTCTCTCAGAGGGGAGAGTCATTTACGGTCACGCACTGCGAGTCGCCATTCTGCCGGTGGTTTCCTACCTTGGCCCGCTGGCTGCGAATCTCCTCACAGGATCAATTGTCGTCGAAACAATCTTTCATATCCCCGGAGCCGGAGGATTTTTCGTGAACTCCATCCTCAACCGCGACGGCTTTCTGCTCGGGGGAGTGGTGATCGTCTATTGCATGCTACTGATGATTTTCAATCTCATCGTTGATCTTTCCTACCGTTTGCTGGATCGGAGGATCAAGTCGTGATGAGCTTCTCTTTGCCAAAGAAGTCCCGCATCCCTTTCCTGGCTCTTTCAGTCATGGTTCTTGCCGTCATTATCGGCCCCTTCTTATTTCCGCCCTCCTATGCTCTTCCCGGATCAATGACCTATGCGCCTCCCAGCCTGGCACATCTCTGCGGCACTGATCTGAATGGTCGCGATCTCCTCTTTCGCATCCTTGAGGGGGGGCGCATCTCATTGCTTGTCGGCATCTGCGGTGCGGCGATCAGCCTCTTAATCGGCACTTCGTACGGATTGGTTGCCGGGTCGGCGAGCATGGGTATTGATCAGGGAATGATGAGAGTAGTCGATATCCTCTACTCCGTGCCACGACTGATCTTCATTCTCATCTTTATCAATTCGTTCAATGAACGCCTTCAACTGACTGCAAGTGCCCATGGATGGGACTGGCTCGTCGGATCTTCCCGCCTGGTCATCCTCATCCTCTCGCTTGGAGTCATCGAATGGCTGACCATGGCGCGGATCGTGCGCGGCCAGACCCTGACGCTGAGAGAGCGATCCTATGTCGCGGCAGCACGAGTCTTGGGTGAAGGATACTGGACGATTCTCTGGCGACACTTGCTTCCCAATCTGGCCGGTATCGTCCTCGTCTATCTTACTCTTGCCATTCCATCGGTCATCATTGACGAGGCCTTTCTAAGCTTTCTTGGGCTCGGCGTGCAGGCTCCCCAATCCAGCTGGGGGTCACTCCTCTCTGAGGGGGCCGCCTCGATCAACCCACTACGCGGTGCCTGGTGGCTCCTTCTTTTTCCCTCACTCGCCCTGCTCACCACACTGCTTGCTCTCTATAATCTTGGCGATGCACTGCGTCGAAGCATCGGAGCCAAGGGAAACTGAGACGGCAGAGAAGGATGAAACTTGAGACTTGAAACCTGAAGATATTTTAGGGACTACGCCCTCATTTCAGGTTTCAGTGAGAGCGATTTCACTTCCCTCCTTGCCCTGGCATTCCTCTCCCATGCACGATAGGGCCATGAGTGAAGCCGCCGCCAGATCAGTCGTGGAGCGGCTTCGTGCCCATGGCTATGAGGCACTCTATGCCGGAGGTTGCGTGCGGGACAGGCTGCTGGGATTGGAGCCTCACGACTACGATGTGGCGACGGATGCCCGTCCCGAGCGGGTGGAGGCTCTTTTCCCGAGGACTGTTCCAATTGGGGCCCAGTTTGGAGTGATTCTCGTGCTGGAGCAGGGCGAGGAAATCCAAGTCGCGACCTTCCGGGGAGATGGCAGCTACCATGATGGGCGTCACCCGGAAAGCGTTCGATTTACCGATGCCGAAGGGGATGCGCTGCGGCGGGACTTCACCGTCAACGGGCTCTTCTTCAATCCCATCGAAAATGAAATCCTCGATTATGTCGGCGGTCAGGAAGATCTAAAAAGTCATCTCCTTCGGGCCATCGGCGATCCCTCGGAACGCTTTGCCGAGGACAAATTGCGCCTGCTGCGGGCGGTTCGTTTTGCCACGACGCTTGGATTCTCCATCGATCCACCCACGTGGAGCGCTGTACAACAATGGGCTCCTGAAATCCACGCCGTCAGTGCGGAACGAATCCGCGAGGAACTCATCAAAATCCTTATTTCATCAAACAGGTTGAGGGGATTTGATCTCCTTGATCAAAGCGGACTCCTTAGGGAGATTCTGCCAGAGGTCGAGGCTCTCAAGGGGTGTGATCAGCCACCCGAATTTCATCCCGAGGGTGATGTCTTTGTCCACACACGGCTGATGCTTTCCATGCTGGCACCCGATGCCTCGCTGACATTGGTGCTCTCTGTTCTGCTTCATGACATCGGCAAACCTGCAACACGGGTGATCGATGAAACCGGACGGATGAGATTCAACGGCCACGAAGGAGTGAGCGCCCAGATGGGCCTGCGGCTTCTGCAGCGACTTCGTTTTCCGAACGAAGTGATCGATTCGGTCATTCCTGCAGTTCGACTTCACATGAGTTTCAAGGATGTTCCTCAGATGAAGACTTCCACCCTCAAGCGGATGATGGCGCGGACCACCTTCGACGAGGAACTTGAACTTCACCGGGTCGATTGCCTTGGCAGTCACGGCTTGCTGGACAACCATGCCCTGCTGATCGCAAAGCGAGAGGAATTCAGCCACGAACCTTTGATCCCCCCTCCCCTTGTCACGGGGCATGATCTAATCGCTCTTGGCTGGAAACCGGGAAAACAATTCGCGGAGATTCTGGAGGCCGTGCAAAACCGCCAACTGGAGGGCAGCCTCACCACACGCGAGTCAGCCCTCGACTGGATCACCAGCAAATTTTCCGGGCAGAAATAACCCAATCAACCCAGTGGAGGTGGTACGGGTGGGACTACGGTTTTTTTTACTCTGCGGAAGAAGATCCCTCCGTGGGAAAACTGCTTCCAGGCCCAGGGGAGCCAGCGAACCATGGAGGAGGCAAGCCAGAGTGCCCAGAGGAGCATCAGCAGGCGGTACCACCAGATCGAGATCGTAAGACAGCCGGGTTGAGGCAGGAGATTACCACATCGTGGTTCGCTCCATTGCAGCATCCATGCGTTGGAATAGTTGCCGATGATGAACATGCGTGGTGATCCGAGCAGCCCTTCGTTGAGCAGGAGGATCATGACACCAAAGAAGGTAAGAGTCAGTCCGATCAGGAAGAGTTGAAAAATATTTCTCAGGACTTCTTTTCCCTCCCACTCCATTCTTCCACGCCAGGAGAAGAGAAAGAACCAGAGAACCACAGCTAGTGCAGGAACAAGACTCACCTGGGTGAGTCCCAGCAGCAGAAGCAGCCACGCCACCGCAGTGAGGGGTGAGAGACTCAGTCGCGCCAGAATGACCGCGGCGATGAGTGAAGCGATCAGAAGGCCCCAGAAACGGACTGCCGGGCCAATCTGCGGCCCGAAAGTCAGCAATGTCCAGCGATCCTGGGGAACCCTGATAACCGTGGTGATATTGGAGGTTTCCACAGGGAGCCTGATGCTTCCCGCCTTGCTACTGTTTTCCAGCAGTTGCGGTGTGGTCCAGGCCACCGAGAGATTCTGTGAGCCTGGCTTCAGGGATAGCACCAACTGCTCTCCCTCCATGCGCACGGGAGAGGATTGACCTGCTATCTTCAGGGAAGTCACCTGCGCCCCGGAGGGGAGCGTGATCCGGAAATCCTGACCGACGCTGCAACGAAGACTGAGACTGAGCATCGACTCCCGTTGACGGCGACCGAGGGTGATCTCATGACGCCCCTTATCCACGGTGACGGTGGCCCCTTCCACAGGAACCGGACGACTAATGGAAAGTTCGACCAACTCGCCGGGCCACGGATGCCAGACAGGTATCAGGTCGGAGGTGCGCTGTTCGAAGACGGGGTTTAATCCACTGAAGGAGACATTCCAGATGGGCGAAGCTGCCATGCGCCAGAGTTCCGTCCAGGAATCATCCTTGCGTGATGCGATGCGGAGTGCCGTGGTCACGGGCAGCTCGCTATCCCATGAATAACTCCCCTCCCGCGCCCCGAGACGCACCTCCACGGCACCATCCTTCACCACGGCGTTGGAGGTCAGGATATTCTCACCCGGCAGCAGGGGAATACGCAGCGAGATCGCCCTGCCCTCGGGGGATTTTCTGGAGACTGTGGTGTGGATCTGCCAGACAAGACCGAGTTCCAGATTGCGCTCCACCAGCGCGATACTCTTGAGATCGGGATTGTCGTAATCCACACCTCCCCCGACCGTCTTCTGTTTCTGGGAGAGGAAAATCTGCTGTTCGGGGACACCATTCGGCTTCACCCCGGTGACGGTCCATCCCGGCGCCTCAATGGTCACCCGGTGCGGCTTGAGCCGGAAAGACCACTCCCAGTCAGTCACCTCTCCGAGGAGCCCGGTGACCTGGATGTGGTGAACCCCCTCGGGAACGACCACCCAGAGGAAACTGTCAGCGCGTCGAAGCGCCTCGGCGGGCTTCCCGTCGAGCAGAAGAGTCACAGGCGACCAGGAGGGGAGAGCTCCGGGAACGGGAACCGCCGTGCGCAGGACGGCATGGACCTCGAGATCGAGTTGAAGGTGGCGTCCGTCGATCTTGAGGGCCGCCGTTGGAATGTCGGCGGCAGTGGGATAGGCGGTGGAGGGTTCGAGCAGGCGGTCGCGCAGCGTCTCGATCATCTTCTGATCGGGAATCTGGGACTGGGCGCTCACCGACGGGCAGAACGCCATGGCAAGAAGACCCGCAATCAGGAGCGGAGCGACCGCCATACCGCCACCTCCCGTGGCACCGAGCAGACTACGGAAGCGGCGTGCCTCAAGCAGGAGGGCGGCAAGAAGGATGAGTGTGATGATCCGCAAGATGGTGAGCATTCGCTCGACACCGAGAGGAATCAGAACGGGTCGGACCGTCTGGGCGGCAGTGACAGGACCGTTCCATCCGAAGGAGATGCTTCTCCATTTCCATGTCGGCTGGGCTGGGCCTGTCTGGATATTGGCACCCAGATCATTCTGAAGATTCTGATTCTGGTAGAGAGAGGCATTCTGAGCCTTGCTAGAAACCACTGAACTGACTCCCCACGAACCTCCGGCCCCACCCCCTCTTCCTGCAACTTTCCCTGCGGCACCAGCAACGACTGCATCAACAGGAGCGTCTCCCAATGATTTTTCTGAATCACCATTCAAACCCAAACCTCTGGTAACGAGTGAGGATGTCGCAACCTCCGCTTGCTCAGAGTCTGTCTCATTCATTACCGCTCGCATTGGTGCAGCAACCGCAAGCGGCGTCGAAGGTCTGCCGGGAGCGTGGGAGACACGCTCCAACTGAGGATAGAGCACTTGCTGGAGTTGCTGGGAGAGGAAGGGGATCAGGTTCATGAGTAGCACCGCGATGCAGATCCACTTGGCGGCGGTGACGACGCGGCCACCCCACCCTTGGGTCAGGATCCTGCCAAGAGCGAGAGGGATCAACAGGATCAGCCAACTGTAACGGGGGGCTCCCGGCTCATGATAGGAGAGGGTCAAGGCGATGAAGGCGACCACCGAGGGGAGAAATCCCCAGAGCCGGAAGACTGCCAACGTGAAGATCAGAAGGAGGAAGAGATCGAGCAGATTCCACGCTGTCAACCAATCCCCCGAGACCCAGTCGGCACCGAAGAGGGCAAAGAGCCTCCAACCGGGAGGGAGGTTCAGCGTCACCGAGACATTGCCGGCATCGGTCTTCCATCCCGAGGCGGAGAGCT
>CAIJRY010000203.1 GCA_903823215.1 uncultured Spartobacteria bacterium | reverse complement strand
ATCAGCTCGCTCCTGGAGGAACCTGTTGAAGAATGGACTCCCGGCCCTCTTTCTAAAATCCATCCAGATGATCTTGCCAGTGCCAAGCGGCTTCAGGCAGCCCTAAAGACACTCCTAATTGCACAAAACAATCCGAAGGCTGATTTTGCCAACCTCAAGGAAATGGCGATAAAGGAGTATTGCCGCCTGTTCACCTGCCCAATGGTGACTCCTCGGCATCTCGACCGGCTGATTGAAATGGTAATGGAGAGGGATCGTGGATCTGAGAGGTGGGATCGAGTTGAGTTATTCCTCCCCATGAAGTTTCGGCCACTCCAGGCCAATCCCGCTTCCCTGACTTCTGCCAGCGGATTTCCGATGGAGCATCTGGTTGAAGCCCTTTCCGGAATCGCAGATCCAGCGAAACCATCAAACGATGATCGGGCAATGATCTGGCGGGCAGCCGTCGAATGTTTCCTTGATCTGATCGAAAGCGGCCACCAGGAGCAACGCACCAAGCGGGAAATTCGGAAATATCTCCAAGTGAATGCGCCTTGGATGGGAACGAGTGAGGATTCTCTCAAGAAGGGGCTCAATGCCAAGATCACCACGGCACGGCAACAAGGAATCGGAGCGATTCAAGATCTGAGAAAAATCAACTCTGGCCACCGGAGAAAGAACGATTTTGCCGCAGACAAGCTTCTTTGTGTCGAGGTTGCCTATTTGCATGAGGGAAATATCAGCCTAGCTCACCGACTTCTGATGAAGGGATACAATCATCCCACGAAGGAAATCTTGATGCGGTTTTCTGAGGAGTACCGATCCGCCATCAAATTCAATTTGCGTAAGAATAAATCTTACGTTCCTGAATTCATCAGGTCTTCGGTTCGCCCTGCCGTGATCTCCATCATGCCTTACGCTATGGGTCCACGTGCTGTGAAACTTTCCCGCCCTTGCCGTCTTCGGGACGCCTCGGATATGAGGCCCAATGATTGGCATACATCCGATGATGAGACGGCCAACTCAATTGTTTACTGGCTCGATCCTAATGGGCCTTACGAATGTGAGGAGCTGGGCCGCTTCAATGTGGGGCGCCCTCAGATTCTTCCTCTTTACGATGTCGCCTCTGAAATGCCGCTAGCCCTTTCAGTTTCACCAACGGCTGGTTATTCCGGCGACACTATTCGAGATCTCATCATTCCCGCCTGGCTGCATGAGGGGATCGGAATGCCTTTCCAAGGGTGCTATTTCGAGCGCGGTATCTGGAAGTCCCGCCATGTGAAAGCCCTCACCGAATGGTCGCAAATCGATGGGGCATTCAGAAACCTCTCCTTGAACTTGTGGCATGCCACAACACCCCGCGCAAAAATCATCGAGCGTGTCTTTGGAGCAGAACAGGCACGGACAGCCGCCTTCCCTGGCTATGTAGGCAGGGGGAATAAAGGGGAACACTACGAGCGGGTTCATCGCTTCATCCAATCCCTGAAAAAGGTCGAACAGCCATTCAAGGAAGCCGTTGATCCCAGGCAGAAGCTCTGGTCCCTCGAAAAGTTCACCGACGAGCTTCTACGCGTCATGAAGGAGATGGCCGCTGAACCCAAGAGAGGCCCTCTCTTTAATGGCCGCTCGCCAGAAGAGGTATGGACGGAATCGTTAGGACAGGGAAAACCTCATGAGGTATTGCCCCCAAATCTCCATTATCTTCTCTCTACCAAACAAACCCAAAAGAAAGTCACTCACGATGGGGTGATTTTATCGGTTGGAAACAATAAGTATCAGTTCCTTGGTGACAGACTCGGGATGATGATTGGAGATCGGGTGAATATCCGTTGGAGCGGACGGATTCCAGAATACATTGTTGTTACAAATCCCAAGAACGATCCCAAGGGATACAATCCCTTTGTGGTTCCCCTACGGAAACGCCTGCCTTCCATGACGGCCACAAAAGAAGAATTTGACCGTGCCAGGAACGAAGAGAACGAGTTTGTGAGTGGTCCAAGATCAATCATCCACACGATTCAGCCAAGGCATAGCTTAACGGTTACTCGTGCCGAGCACGGTACTGAAGAACTTCGTTATGTTGGCATCGCGCACCGCCAGATCGAAGAGCATCACCTCAATACTCTCAAGGAACAGCGTGCAGTCGCTCCAAAGGCCAGAGAGCTCTCCAGAGTGCACGGTTTGGATACGAGAGGCATGGATTCACGCATAGTCGCAAGAGAGCTTGATGGGCTGGATGAGATCGAAAGGCAAATCATCGAGCAAGAGAGCCTTACACTTACCAAAACACGATGAAGATCCGCCCTGTCGACGCACTGAAACTCTCGGACAAGATCCGGGCTCTCCGCAATTTTGAGCTTCCCGAGCTGATGGAGCAAACTGAAAGCGAGCCTCGTTATCTTGAGCTGCTCTGGTTTATCCAGTGGGTAAGCAGACCCGAAAATTACACCGGGGGCCTCTCCCGCTTTGCTCATCAACTGGTCCAGAATCACCTTGAAAAACTGATTCCCCCAACCCTTCTTGCCCTCGCAGACGAAAAACGAGTTACCGAGGATCAGGCTGCTCTCATTGAAAAGGAAAGGTCAGGATCCGATTCCCCTTCCTACCTTCTCAATGAGTTCGGTGAAATGCACCTTTCTCCAGCTGAAGAGAGGAAGCTCCTGGAACGATTTGCCGAAACTTTTTCCCCAATAGAAGAATTAGAAAATATCAAAAATAGCACAGCTGAAAGCGTAGCGATGTTTCTGAGGGAACTGTGCGAGTTCAAGAACACAAGGTTTGAAGGTCCGAGCCGGTTTTATTCCCATCAGGCTGACCCTGAAAAGGGTCCCCCCTCTACATGGCCGTCTCTCTGCAAAGATATTTTGGTCTGGATGGATCAAAGGGCTATGAAAGTCCAACATGAGATCGCTGAAACCCAAGTCAGTACCGAAATTCTAAAATGGCTTCGCCGCGCTCGGGCATGTGGTCGTCCTGTGCATCTCACAGGATCATGCCGCTACGGAAAGACCGAAACCATACGATGCCTGGCAAAAGCATTTCCGTGGCAGTATCGGGTTGTTAATACCCCGCCTGATCAGTCTGTGCAGAGCCTCTGCACCGCTATTGCAGCCGCTCTGGGTATTGAATTCACCAATGACACGGTTCAGAACAAAAAAGAGAAGATCCAATCCGTGCTCGATCAAGCAAATATCATGCTGATCTTTGATGAAAGTCACTTTCTCTTTCCTGTGACATTCACCCGTAATACACGCCCCCGTCGTCTTGATTTTGTTCGAGTTTCCATTCTTGATCGCGGCATTGCAGCCGCCTTCATTTCCACCCCTCAGAGCTATCGTGAGTCTAAACGGAAATTTGAAAAAATGACTGGCTACAATCTAGACCAATGGGATGGCCGCATGCTCCGCGAGGAGCCTGTGGAGTTGCCAGAAGAAATTACAGAGGAGGAAAAGCTGGCCGTTGCCCGCATTCATTTCCCCGGATATGACGAAAATTATCTTCTGGCCGTCACCAAACAGGTTTCTGTTGTTGAGGGATCCAGTATCTATGCCCTGATTCAGAAAGTTGCTCGGATGTCCTGGGCAATCGCAAATGAGCACGGAAGAGAAAAGCCTGTATATGCCGACATCAAAGAGGCTGTTTCGGAAGTGCTGCCAACTTTGCCCGACGTCGATCCTCCCAAGCCATCACTTCCTGCTACTCCAACGATTAAAAGTACGAATCGCAGACGGCATACCCCCGAAGAAATCTTTCCAACCCGCAGGCCTGTTTCCGTTGTGCCAACCTACAATCGAGAAATGACTCCTGCAATTAACACGCAGCTAGAACCAGTCGCGTCTTAATTTCCATTTTCCCTAAAATTTTGAAAAACCGGGCTAGACTCGGAGCTTCTTTTTTTGTCCCGACACTTGGACATAAGACATGCAAAATCGGGAAAAGTTT
>CAIJRY010000202.1 GCA_903823215.1 uncultured Spartobacteria bacterium | reverse complement strand
GGTAGGGATTCTTCCTGCACACGGACTCATGGGGGCCTTCTTCACTGCCCCGTCGATGATTGGCTTTATGGCGGGTGCCGGCATTGTGATTCGCAACTCCATTATTCTGGTCGATTTCATCGAGCAACGGGTGAGGGAGGGGATGCCTCTTGCAGAGGCGGTCGTTGATGCCGGTGCTGTCAGGTTTCGTCCCATGATGCTGACGGCCATGGCCGTAGTTGTCGGGGGAGCCGTCATCCTTTCAGATCCTATCTTCCAAGGATTAGCGATCTCCCTGATGGCCGGTGAAATCGCCTCCCTGCTCATCAGTCGCATGGCTGTTCCGGTTCTCTATCTCATGGCTTACAGCCAAAAAAGTCTCTCCGCATAAATCTCTCAAACTCAAAAAAGCAACCAATGGGCAGACGCCCTCAACAATGAACACCCCATGGATTGGACAACACTTGCCGTCATTATCGTCGCCATCGTCGCGGTTTTTCTCTGGAAGCGCATGTCACTCATCTCAGTGGATGTGGCCCGCAAATATCTCCGGGAGGGAGCCATCGTCGTCGATGTACGAAGTGCAGGTGAATTCCAGGCAGATCATCTGCCCAATGCAGTCAATATCCCGCTTGGTGAAGTCAATCGGCTCCCACAAAAGGTGAAGGACAAAAACCAAGTTCTCCTTCTTCATTGCCTGAGCGGAACCCGTAGCGGGATGGCGGCAGGCAAAATCAAGGCCATGGGATATTCACATGTTTTTAACATGGGTTCTCTAGGACGCGCCAAAATGATCACGAGCGGTGCTGATTTAAACTGAATGAAAGAAAACCAACCCTTACACACTTTATGACCTTGAAAATTATCATCGGAGTCCTCGTCGGAGGAGTCCTTGGCTTTTCCTATTACAAATTCATTGGCTGTTCCAGCGGCACCTGTCCTCTGACCAGCAACCCCTACATCAGCACCCTTTATGGGATGATTCTCGGGGCAATGATCTCTGCAAACATTCACTGACAGCAAACAACAACGAAACACACACTATGGAACGCATCATTCGTGCCTTTGCAGGCGTTGTTATCCTCGTGAGCCTCGCTCTGGCTCACTACTACAGCCCCAACTGGCTTTGGTTGACGGCCTTTGTGGGCTTCAATCTCCTTCAGTCGTCACTCACCAACTTTTGCCCCTTAGAGTTGATCCTTAAGTCTTTGGGGGTGAAAGGTCAGTGTTGTCAGAATCAAAAGCCTGCGAATTGAGGTTTCTCATACATACCTGAAGCCTCACAAGTGGGGGGGCGTGAAGCCAAATCCAAGCATCAAGGAACGCTGCAACTTCAATCATTCCAAAGAAAACCCGTTCCACTGATGTCGTGGAACGGGTCAACTGAGTGTAGGACTTTAAAAGCAAGTTGGCTGCGATTTGCGCAGCTACTTGCTCAACTCATAAATTCTTAACAGCCTAGTGAGTGCGTGCGAATTGGATGCCATTCTTCGTTTCAACAATAGCCGCATCGACATTGGCTATCGCGCGTTCACGCCAGCCGCCCTTATTGGTTTCAGCGACGACTAGGGCAGCTCTTGCAGCACGGAGTCTGTTCAGTGCTTCATGCATATTCGGTTGATCTGCAAATAAACTCTGATTAGAGCCGAGAAGGACAAAGGTCGTGGCAAAAACAAGGGATATTTTGTGAATGGAGTTCATTGCTTTGGAGTTGTTTGGTTGGGGTTATGATTTCACCGACGCGCTACATCTACCAATCGGGATCACGCCTTCAACAAAAATCGACACTCCTGCCGATCTATTTTGTGATTGGTATGGCTTTGGAAATCCACAGTCCTCAGCCTAAATACCTTCAGTCATACTTATGGCAGTGAGGCAGGGATTATCTTTGTCAAAGCCAAAGCTCTACATACTGGCTTCGCTAGAAAGTAATACTACTGATCGCAGTAGTCGAACCGAGGTTCTTCATCCTTGATAAAAAAGAAGAGAAATACTGGCGGTGAGGCAGGGATTCGAACCCTGGGTACCCTTTTGGAGTACGGCGCTTTAGCAAAGCGCTGCTTTCGACCACTCAGCCACCTCACCTCTAGTCGGAAGAGCTTGATTCACCAAAAGCCGATGGTCAACCGGAAATCAACGACTGGCGGGAGTTGATAGTCATTCGAGGCGGAGGCCGAGAAGTCTGAGGATTAGTTGATCCGAGGACGGCTAGCTTGGGCAAGCTGCCGGACAAATCTCCTTTGCACTTGATTTTAAAGTCCTGCAACCAAGTTTCTATGAGAAAAAATGATTCCAAAGGATAATTGCCGCCACGGCTATCGATATAACGGCAGCTATGAGCACACCCGCAGCCGCCACATCTTTGGCCCTTCCAATCCCAGGACGGTGATTCGGATCAACCTCGTCAGCGATAAATTCCAGTGCCGTATTGAGGGCTTCGGCAGTCCAGACAAGACCGATGCAGAGAATGACGGCCAACCATTCACCTTCGCTTATTTTCAGGAAATATCCGCCGATGAGGACTCCTGCTGTCGCTACCGCATGCAGTTGTGCATTTGGCTGGGTGTGAATCAGGGTGATGATTCCCTTGAATGCGTAACCAATACTGCGGATGCGTGCGGTGAGGTAGGCGAACATGGGGAAGGGGGCAGAAGGTCAGAAGGAAAATATAAAACACTAAAAATCTGAAATCAGAAGGGAGAAAAATATGTCATCTCTGCAATCTGGTGCTTATCATTTTAGTTTTTCAGTTTTTAAGTTTGTCAGCTTTTTCACTCAGAGGTTGGCATGTTTTCTGCAAGCATTGCAGTCAGTTGTTCCCAGGTTTCCATGGTCTTCATCAAGCGATCCTGGAGAATGGAAAGCTCGCGATTGATCTGATGGGCCCGACCTCCTTTGAGGCTTTCCGGCTGCTCCAATTCTGCGGTGAGAGCGCCCTGACGGATTTCGAGTTCGTTGATTTCAGCTTCGATTGTCGTGAGCTGAGCCTGTGCGTCACGGCGGATTTTATTGGCAGCTTTGCGTTTCTCAGCTTCCGCTTTCCTCATCTCCTTGATCTCCTTCATCCCCATTTTCTCACGAGGTGTTTCCGAGGATTCAGGTGCTGATTCGGGGCGGTAATTTCCGGGCGAATTCCCCGGTGCGACGAGAGCGGCACGCTCGGAGAGAGAACCTGATTTTTCCAGATAGTAGGTGTAATCACCCGCGTAGGGAGTGAGCTTGCCAGCACTGATGTGCAGAACTGTCGAGGCCAGGGCACGGATGAAATGGACATCGTGGCTGACAAAGAGAAGAGTCCCCTGATACTGATTGAGCGCGCCGATGAGTGCATCGATGCTCGGCATGTCAAGGTGGGTCGTCGGCTCGTCCAGTAGCAGGAGGTTGGGGGGATTGAGCAGGAGTTTGACAAGGGCGAGGCGGCTTTTTTCTCCTCCACTGAGGACGCCGACCGGCTTGAAGACATCATCACCACGGAAGAGGAAGGAACCGAGGAGGGTGCGAACTGCCTGTTCGGGGACGCTGCTTTCTCCATCCATTGCTTCGGCCAGCACGCTCCGCTTAATGTCCAGCATCTCGGTGCGCTGCTGCGCGAAGTAGCCGACCGAGAGATTGTGTCCTGGCGTTATGGTTCCGGCTTCTAGCGGGAGCAGTCCTGCAAGGATCTTGAGCAGTGTGGATTTGCCAGAGCCATTGGGTCCGACAAGAACGGTGCGCTGTCCACGATTGATTTCCAGATCGAGGTGGGCGTAAACCACATGAGAACCATAGGCCTGTTTCACACCATCGAGAGTGATCGTGCGTTCCCCGCCGCGTTTGGGCTGTGGAAAGGAGAAGGAGACGGTCGCTTCATCCCTTTCGGGGGCCTCGATTTTAACCATGCGGTCGAGTTGCTTGATCCGATCCTGAGCCTGTGCGGCCTTGCTCGCCTTCGCACGAAACCGGTCAATGAAGCGTTGTAATTCGGCGATTTCGCGTTGCTGGTTTTTGTAAGCTGCCCACTGCTGTTCCTCACGGGCAGCCTTCTGGGAGAGATAGGCATCGTAGTTGCCCTTGTAGCGGTTGAGCTTGTGATGGCGGATTTCCAGAATGTTCAGGCAGATGGCGTTCAGAAATTCCCGGTCATGAGAGATGGCCAGAATGGCTCCGCTATATTTCGAGAGGTAGTTCTGGAACCAACCGAGGGATTCGAGATCGAGATGGTTGGTCGGCTCATCAAGCATCAGGAGATCAGGTTCCATGACGAGCAGGCGGGCAAGATGGGCTCGCATGATCCATCCACCGCTCAGCGTACGGGCGGGGATATGGACATCGCTCTCACGGAAGGCAAGCCCGCTCAGGATGCGCTTCGCCTTCACCTCAAGCGTATGTCCATCCAGTTCGGCAAAACGGGCAATGGCTTCATGATGCATGGGATCATCCTCGCTGAGGTGTTCCCGTTGCAGGCGATGCACCTCCTCCATCTCGGCGGAGACAGTGGTGGCGAGTTCCAGCACGGTTTCATCACCGGATGGGGCGCTCTCCTGCGGAAGGAAGCCGATCGTGGTATTGCGCTCCATGGCGACCGTCCCTGTATCAGGGGAAGCCTCCTTGAGGATCAGTGAGAAGAGGGTCGATTTTCCAGCTCCATTGGCTCCGATAAGACCGATGCGATCCCCACGATTGATTTGCAGGGAGGCATCTTCAAAGAGAGCACGCCCTCCGTAAGATTTGGAAAGACCGGAGACAGTAAGCATGGAAAGCAGGAATCAGTTGGGAAGTCGGATGAAAGCGGATGACGATGCCGTGAATCACCTCGCGGCAAAAGAAGATTCATGGAGGATCGCTAAGAGTTCGCTTTTGGATAGGATGGGTGATGGAATGCAACGCTCATAATGTCACCCTTTGAAATCTTTGCCCTGATGCTTTCCGCCTGCGCGGCGGGGATGATCAATGCCGTGGCAGGAGGGGGAACGCTGGTCACTTTCCCGGTATTGATTCTCTTTGGAGTGCCTCCGGTCATTGCCAATGCCACGAGTACCCTTTCTCTCGTGGTCGGAACGGCTGGTAGTATCTACGGATTCCGGCGTAATATTGCGGAAGTTCGTCCATGGTTTAAGACCTTTATCCCGATCAGTCTTGTTGGCGGATGGCTGGGTAGTTTTCTCCTGACACATGGGAAAGAAAGCACTTTTTCCCATTTGGTTCCCTATCTCGTTCTTTTTGCCACGCTCCTCTTCATGCTTCAGGGCGTGGTGAGAAGAAGCGTGGCTCATCAGGTTGTGCTTGAGGGGATGCACTCCAAATCGAGTTCCCAAGTACGCTTCCATCTCATCGGTGCCATGATCTTTCAGTTTTTTGTCTCAATTTACGGAGGCTACTTCGGTGCTGGAATTGGCATTCTGATGCTGGCAACGCTCGGCTTTCTCGGGTTTTCGGATATCCATAAGATGAACACGCTGAAAAATGTCATTGGTTCCCTGATCAATCTTGTGGCAGCGATCTGGTTCACAGCCAGTGGTCTCATTAACTGGCCGATCATGGGGGTGATGACGGTGGGAGCCGTGACCGGGTATTATCTGGGGGCCACCTATTCCCAAAAACTTTCCCAGGAAATGGCCCGCTATCTGATCACGGCAATCGGGCTGGTCATTACCGTTGTGATGTTCTGGAAACTGCATTAGGGGGAACCGCTGAATAAATCCCATGAAGGCCACTGAAGAACATTTGCTGATTTTTGAAGGCGCGAGTGCTGGGCGATACCCACAGCGGTCTTGCCCGAGCGAGCAACACCACAAAAATCGACAAATGGCTCCAGCCTTTCGGGTTGCGGCGATAACAGTTCGGCGACTGCGTAGGCTTCGCGTTTACAGCCCGCTGCCGGGATGCTCACGCGAAGCCGCCTTGTCGGCGACTCCTTCTTGCCGCAATGGCCTCAATGCGATTTATTCAGCGCTTCCTTAACTCCCCAAAAAGCTGCTCAAAGCACGATTAGACCCCACTTTTTGAGACTCCTGAGCAATTCGGACGATTTCCCTCTTTCCGATCACCTCTATTTTTGGTTTCTTCCAATACTTCATGGAACATCATCCAGTATCTTCCTCGGGCAATTCCCCTGTCATCGCGCAGGCAGAAACCATTCCCGCCGACCTGCTCGCCAAAATCGATGAGGCTGTAACCCACTATCCAGTCTCCAAGCGGAGTGCCTCATTGCCGCTGTTGCACCTTTGGCAGAACCACTTTGGCTTCATCGACGACAGTGCTGTGAAGTGGATCGCAGCTCGCTTGGATCTTGAGCCGATCAATATCCTGGAGTTGGTCACATTCTATCCCTGGTTCCGCCAGCAGGCTCCGGGCAAGACGATCATCAGAGTCTGTCGCACCCTTTCCTGTGCGATGGCCGGCAGCTATGAGCTTCGCGAGAAGTTCTGCCATTCCGTCGGTATTGATCCTGCCTCAGACCACCATCACGGTCTGCCGACCAGTCCTGATGGTAACTACAGCGTCGAGTTTGTGGAGTGTCTGGCAAGCTGCGGCTCTGCCCCGGTCTGTCTCATCAACGATGATCTGCACGAGGATGTCACGGAAGCCGATGTGCCGAAAATCCTGACTCAATATCTCTCATGAAATCCCTTCTTCTCCCTCCGCATCCCAAGGAGCGCCGCGTTGTTTTTCAAAACGCCTGGACTCAGGGCTACACCCCGGACATCGAGTGCTACGAAAAGCATGGCGGGTACGCCGAGCTGAAGAAGGCTCTTGGCATGAAACCGACCGAAATCGTCGACGAGGTCAAGAAGGCCAATCTACGAGGCCGTGGCGGTGCGGGATTTCCCTGCGGTGTGAAGTGGGGATTCATTCGCCGCGATGACGGCAAGCCCCACTATCTTGTCTGCAACGGGGACGAGTCCGAACCAGGTACCTTCAAGGATAGATACATTCTGCACAATGATCCCCATCAATTGATCGAGGGGATGGCCATCGCTGCCTATGCGCTTAATGCCAACCTCGCTTACATTTACATTCGTTGTGAGTTTCCAAAGGCTGCCAAGATTGTGACCAAAGCCCTTCAGGAAGCCCGAGCCAAGGGCTATCTGGGAAAGAATATCCTAGGTAGTGGCTTCGATATAGACATCCATGTTCATCAGGGTGCAGCCGCCTACATCTGCGGTGAGGAGACTAGCATGATCGAGTCGCTGGAGGGGAAGCGCCCCTATCCCCGCATCAAGCCTCCCTATTTCCCCGCCGTCCTCGGACTCTACATGGCTCCGACCATCGTCAATAATGTGGAGACGCTCTGCCACATCAAGCAGATCCTGAAAATTGGCAGCGAGGAGTATTCCAAGATGGGGACTCCCGGCGATGGCGGCACCCGTGTCATGTGTGTCTCCGGCGATGTGGTGCGTCCAGGCCCTTACGAGATCCCTGCTGGTGGGGTGACACTCGGGGAGTTGATTTTTGATGTCTGTGGCGGCTTGAAGCCTGGGCGTACGCTCAAGGCTGTCATCCCGGGTGGAAGCTCATCCAAAATCCTCCGTGCAGGTGAATCTTTTAAAATCAAGTCCAAGGGAGCCGATGGTGAAATGATCGAAAAGGAGATACCCCTGCTTGATCTCGTCATGGATGCGGCTTCCCTGGCAGCCGCCGGCACGATGGTAGGCAGTGGTGGGGTTATTATCATGGATGATTCGCGCAATATGCTCTGGGCCTTGAACAATCTGAACCAGTTCTACGCCCACGAGAGCTGCGGGCAGTGCACCCCTTGCCGTGAGGGAGTCCTATGGATCGACAAGATGACCACACGCATGGTCAAGGGGGAGGGGATCGCCCAGGATCCTGCCACACTCCAGAATGTAGCTGACAATATTGCAGGTCGTACCGTCTGCGCCTTTGGTGAAGCAGCTTCCTGGCCCGTGCAAAGCTTCCTTGCGAAGTTCCCCGAGGAATTTGCCGTAGGGGAAAAATAAAGATCGATTACCACAGATGAGTCGCCGAGCTGCCTTCCTTGTGGCTGGCCTCGTCGGATTCTTAGGGATCGCGCTGGGGGCTTTCGGTGCCCACGCGCTCAAGGATGTCTTGCAACTGCATCATAGCCGCATGATTTGGAATACAGCCGTCCTCTATCACCTGATCCATGCTCCCGTCTTGCTTTGGTTGGCTGGAAGAAAAACAGTCTCGGTACTACCGATGATCCTCTTTACTTGCGGCATCCTGTTCTTCTCGGGAAGTCTCTATGCACTCGCTTTGAGCGATATCAGCTGGCTCGGAATGATCACGCCGCTCGGCGGTTTGCTTCTGATGGCAGGGTGGCTATGGATTGCCTTGATGCTCTATCGCACTGAGGAACCAGCGTTGTGACTGTCTTTACCGAGAGATTTTTAGTATCGACGCGAGGGAAGGGAACATACGAGATAACGGACGAGATCGGGGCGCTCGTAAGGCGTAGCGGCATCTCGACGGGTCTTGCCACGGTTTTTGTCCAGCACACCAGTGCAAGTTTGGTGATCTATGAAAATGCCGATCCGACAGCCCGTGCCGATCTGCACCGATTCTTTGAAGATCTTGTCCCCGAGGACAACCCTGATTTGATCCACACCCTGGAAGGGCCGGATGACTCCACCAGCCACCTTCGTATGGTGCTGACCCGGACAAGTGAGAGCATTCCGATCGCTAACGCAAAACTGCAACTTGGTACATGGCAAGGGATCTTCCTCTTTGAACACCGCCGCTTGCCCCATCAGCGAACGGTTGTGGTGAATCTGATCGGAAGCTGATGGGGATTAAATTACTCTCTAAAGTCGGTTTCTACTGCTTGAAAACCAGTTTGCAGACGATCAGTGAGGCGGCGACTCCTGCTGCATCGGCCAGCAATCCCGCCGCGAGGGCATGGCGACCACGGCGGACGGCCACAGAACCGAAATAGACTGCCAGTACATAGAGGGTCGTCTCGGTCCCGCCAAGGATCGTCCCTGCAAGCTGGGCAGCATAGCTGTCGGGGCCGCAGCTATGGACAATCTCGGCAAAGAGACCCGTGGCAGCACTTCCGCTCATCGGACGCACCAGGATGAGGGGTAGTAGTTGTGCCGGGAGACCGATGAGGTCAAGAACGGGGGCAAGCAGTCGGCTGAGAAGATCAATGCCCCCGGCGGCACGGAAGATGCCGACGGCCACAAGGATCGCGACGAGATAGGGAAAGATGCGAAACGCCACCTGAAGACCCTCCTTCGCCCCTTCGATAAACTCATCATAGACAGCGATGCCACGCAGGGAGGCATAGAGAGGGAAGAAGCCGATCAGGAAGGGAACAGCGACGACTGAGACGGATTGAATGACCGTAATGATCAGGTTTCCCTCTTGATGAACCGCCGTATGGAGAATGGTTGCCCAGACGAGGTGAATGATCGCCCAGACAAAGAGGAGAACATAGGCCGATAGAAGGGCCTGTTTCCAAAGCGAGAGTGGAGTGAAGGAGCTTGTGGCGGGAGCATTTTCAAGGGGTTCCGAGGCAGGAGGCTGATTTTCTCCCGTGTTTTTACCTTCAATAACAGGAGGGAGTGCAAACATCGGAAGCCGTTGCAATAGCTTCACGGAGGTGATGCCGGTAAGGAAAGAGCATGAGGTCGCAACAAAAGCGGTGCCGATGATCGCCGTCGGATGGGTGGCTCCACCAGCAGCCAGTATGGCGACGGCAGTTGAGGGGATGAGTTGGACGGAGCTGGTGTTGATGGCAAGAAAGGTGCACATCGCATTGGTTGCTGTGCCGGGTCGCGGATTGAGCGATTCGAGATTCTGCATCGCTCGGAGGCCAAGGGGGGTGGCGGCATTGCCGAGCCCGAGCATATTCGCCGCAATGTTCATGACGATGGAGCCCATGGCGGGGTGATCGGCAGGGACTTCGGGAAAGAGGCGGGTAAGTAGCGGTCGGAGAAAAGCGGCAAGTTTTTCCACGGCTCCTGATTTCTCCGCCAGACGCATGATGCCCAGCCAGAGAGCCATGACAGCCCCTAGCGGCAGGGCGATGTTCAGAAGTGATGATTTGCAGGCCTCAAAGGTCGCCGTCGTCACCGCTTCGGTGCGCCCGGTGATCACGGAGAGAAGAACTCCGAAAAGTATGAGGAGAAGCCATAGATAATTCAGCACGCGACTTATTTAAAGCATGATTGGGAAAGGGCCAAGACAATGAGAAATTTTCTGCAATTTTACCGTGGCAGTAAATTTCCGATCCGCTATTTTTCCCGATATGTCTGTTCGCCCTGATCACTGGATTCGTAAAATGTCGCTTGAACACGGGATGATTGATCCCTTTGTGGAACGCCAAGTCCGTAATGACGAAGGGCGCCACCTGATTAGCTATGGTCTCTCGAGCTATGGTTATGATTTGCGTGTCGCCGATGAGTTCAAGGTTTTCACCAATGTCTATAGCGCGCTTGTTGATCCAAAGCAGTTCGATGAAAAATCCTTCGTCGATATAAAGACTGATGTCTGCATCGTTCCGCCCAATTCCTTTGCGCTGGCCCGTAGTGTTGAATACTTCCGCATCCCGCGCGATGTCCTGACCATCTGTGTCGGAAAATCGACCTATGCCCGCTGCGGTATTATCGTGAATGTCACCCCTTTTGAACCCGAGTGGGAGGGACATGTAACGCTGGAAATCTCCAATACTACCCCGCTCCCCGCCAAGATCTATGCTAACGAAGGCCTGGCTCAGGTTGTCTTTTTCGGTGCCGATGAACCGTGTGAGATCAGCTACGCCGATCGTGGGGGAAAGTACATGAAGCAGCGCGGAATCACCGTACCTAGAATCTAGAAAAAATTCTAAAACGATCAGTCGGCCTTTTTGCGGGCAAATAGTCCGATTGTTAAAAATGTTAACCAAACAATGTAGTTTGGGAACCATGCAGACCACCAAGAAGGAGAGAAAAACTCTGCTGTGTGCCTTTTAAAAAACAGTGATAGCAGATTTAGCGAAATTGAGATCACAAGTCCAACAAGACCCATGATTTTGAAAGAATTCAAAAAAAACAACTATCACAACAGGAATAGACAGAGAACAAATTATCGATCAGTGGAATCCTTCCATTAATTTTCATAGGTGACTCCCGCTTCAGTAAGCCACTCATCCAGGACCTCGGCATTGCCGAGGGAATCGGCCCAGCTCATATCAGGTGATTCGCGTTCACCAGCAGAAACGGCTCGCTCCACTTCATCGATTTCATATCCATAAAGGTCTTCATCATTTCGTGTGATTTCTATCGTGTGAAGCTCACCGCTCTTGTGATGAAGAACTCGGATGAAGGCTTCACCGTGGCGCAAAGCCCAAGGACAGCCAACAGTGATGCTACCTGTTACTCCTTCAATTCGAACGGAGTTTTCTCCCTGCAAACGGAGTCCGCTCTGAATCATGGCGATGAGGCCATCCTCAAATTGCAGCAAAGCGGCAGCGATAAAATCTGTCTGTACGGTGGGTTCAATTCTCGCAAAACCTTTG